>CAZEOJ010000219.1:0-1518 GCA_964513825.1 uncultured Bacteroidaceae bacterium | reverse complement strand
GCCTGGAAGTGACCGAAGACGTTTTCGAATCGAAATACAGCATTGTTTTCGACGAGGCCGAAAACCGTCTGCACACAATCAAGGCCGTTATGGTGGCTACCTTGGGCGACTAACCTATGGAAACGAACAAAAAAGCTTGGATAATGGCGCTCGCGGGGCTGTTCGTCGGCCTGGGCATCCTGGGCGCGGGACTTCTGCTCAACCACGCCATTATCCATTTCAAGTCTTCGGAACGGGTGGTGGAGGTGAAAGGGCTGGCCGAGCGCGAGGTGAACGCCGACCGGGTCATCTGGCCTATCGTCTACAAGGAAATCGGCGACGATCTGCAAGTTCTCTACCAAAGAATCAACACCAAGAACAAGGCGATTCTCGAGTATCTGCAAAGCCGCGGCATCACGGCCGACGAAATCACCATCGCGCCGCCGTCGATTGTCGACATGAAGGCCGAGCGTTACAGTTCCAACACGCCCGACTACCGTTACAACGTCACGTCGGTCATCACGGTGTCGTCGTCGAAGGTGGAGACGGTGCGCAACATCATCCTCTCGCAGAGTGAGCTGCTCAAACAGGGCATCGCCACGGTGTCGGAGGAATACCGCTACAACACGGAGTACCTCTTTACGGGGCTCAACGACATCAAGCCCGAAATGGTGGAGGAGGCCACGAAGAACGCGCGGCTCTCGGCGGAGAAATTCGCCCGCGACTCGGAAAGCGAATTGGGAAAGATCAAACAGGCTTGGCAGGGTCAGTTCTCAATCAATCCGCGTGACGAGAACACGCCGCACATCAAGACGGTGCGGGTGGTGACCACGTTGCAGTATTATCTGAAAGATTAGTAGAGTTTGCGGCTATAATCGCGGGGGCCGAAAATGGCGCTCCCCACGCGCACGAGGGTGCTCCCCTGCTCCATCGCCAGCGTGTAGTCGTCGCTCATGCCCATAGAGATTTCCTTGAAGTGGGGCTGATTGGCGAAATAGCGGGTGCGTAGATAGTCGAACTCGCGGTGCAGGGTGGCGAATTCTTCGCTTACTTGGTGCGTATCGTCGGTAAAGGTGGCCATGCCCATCACGCCGTCGATACGCACATTTTTTAGGGTCTTGTATTCTTCCGAGGTGAGGAGTGCGTCGGCTTCCTCGCGGTTCAGTCCGAATTTGGTTTCTTCTTGGGCGATGTGGAATTGGAGGAGGCAGGGTATGACGCGGTTGTTTTTGGCGGCTTCCTTGTTCACTTCTTTGAGCAGGGCGAAGCTGTCGATGCTGTGGATAAGGGATACGTAGGGGGCGATATACTTGATTTTGTTGCTTTGCAGGTGGCCGATGAAGTGCCATTCGATGTCGTTGGGCAGCACGGCTTGTTTGGCTTTCATCTCCTGTGCCTTGTTCTCGCCGAAGATGCGGTGTCCGGCTTGATAGACTTCAAGGATTTCTTCGGCGGTCTTGTATTTGGAAACGGCCACCAGGCGCACGCCCGGTTGGATAGTCGCCGCCACTTTCTTGTAATTCTCCGCTATCATTCGAT
>CAZEOJ010000218.1:0-1520 GCA_964513825.1 uncultured Bacteroidaceae bacterium | reverse complement strand
TACTTATCGCGGAAGTAGACGCGGACGGGGACGCCGTTGAAATTCCAGATGCGGCGCAACTGGTTTTCCACAAAGCGTTTGTAGGGGTCTTTGATGTATTGCGGAAGATTGCAGAAGAACACGAACGAGGGGTAGGCGGTGGGCAGTTGCGTGATGTATTTTATCTTGACCGATTTGCCTTTGTAGACGGGAGGGGGCGTCTGTTTGAGGATGGGCAGCAGCATGGTGTTGAGTTCGGAGGTGGGGATGCGGCGGCTCTGGTTGTCGTAGACTTCCTTCACCTTTTCCAGAACCTGATAGATGCGCTGTTTTTTGAGCACCGACGTAAACACCACGGGCACATCGTCGTCGGGCGCGATCCGTTCGCGTATATAGGCTTCGAACTGCTTGAGCGTATTGTTCTCTTTCTCCACCAAATCCCACTTGTTGACCACAATCACCACGCCTTTGTTGTTGCGGCGCGCCAGGCCGAAGAGATTGAGATCCTGCGCTTCCAGGCCTGCCGTGGCGTCGAGCATCAACACGCATACATCGCTGTTCTCGATGGCGCGGATGGAGCGCATCACCGAATAGAACTCTATGTTCTCGGTCACTTTCTGCTTGCGGCGGATGCCGGCGGTGTCCACTAAGTAGAAGTCGAAATCGAAGCGGTTGTAGCGTGTGTAGATGGTGTCGCGCGTGGTGCCCGCTATGGGGGTGACGATGTTGCGTTCTTGGCCGATGAAGGCGTTGATGATGGAGGATTTCCCCACATTGGGGCGGCCGATGACCGTGACGCGCGGGAGGTCGTCGGGAAGGGTCTCTTTGGTGTCGGTAAAGTCTTTCACCACCTCGTCTAAAATCTCGCCTGTGCCCATGCCGTTGGCGGCCGAAAGGGTAAAGAATTTCTCGAAGCCGAGCGCGTAGAACTCAACGGCGTTCTGTGCTTTCTGCGCGTGGTCCACCTTGTTGACGATAAGGAAAACGGGTTTGTCGGTGCGGCGCAGCAATCCGGCCACGTCCTCGTCCATAGGGGTGAGGCCTTCGTTGCCGTCCACGAGAAAAAGAATCACGTCGGCTTCGTCCACCGCCAGCTGCACCTGACGGCGGATTTCGGTGTTGAAGTGGTCTTCGTCGTCGAGCAGGTAGCCGCCCGTGTCGATTACCGAGAACTCCTTGCCGTTCCAATCGCCCGTGCCGTAGTTACGGTCGCGTGTCACACCGCTGGTTTCGTCCACAATGGCGCTGCGGGTCTGGGTGAGCCTGTTGAAGAGTGTGGACTTGCCTACGTTGGGGCGGCCCACTATGGCGATGATATTGCGCATGACGGTGTGTTTTATGGTAAGCGTGCGGTCGGCTATCTAAGGCCGGGTTTGGTAAAAAAAAAGCTTGCGCAAACGTTTCTTGTGCAAGCCTCTTTTAGTAGCGGGGGCAGGATTCGAACCTACGACCTCCGGGTTATGAGCCCGACGAGCTGCCTCTGCTCTACCCCGCAATGTGGGCGCAAAGGTACTACTTTTTTATTTAACGGCAAAATGAGG
>CAZEOJ010000217.1:0-1528 GCA_964513825.1 uncultured Bacteroidaceae bacterium | reverse complement strand
CCGCCTATGTGCGCGACCACCTGGGCGACATGGAGTCGAAGGTGGGTTTTCAGACGCAGGAGGGTTTGCGGTTCATTGTCTTCAACCGTCTCACCGACCTCAAACAGAGCAATATAGGCTATCTTGACGAGAAGACCGAATCGAGCGCCAACACGGGCGGGGTGACGCGTTTCTTGGACAACAAGGTGTTTCTGTATTTCGAGGGTGATTATGTGGATTTTGAACGGCAGATTCGCCGTGCGATGGCCGAGCTGCTGGTGTCGCAGGCCATTACGGGCGCCAAGGTGGGTTCGCAGTACAAGAATTCCTATCTCATGGACTTGCCCGCGTGGTTCACGCGGGGGGCGGCCTCGTATTTCGCGCGCGACTGGGACGAGGAGCTGGACGAGCGCATGGCGGTGGCCATACGGAGGAAAGGATACCGCTATATGGCGGATTTGGAGGGGGAAGACGCCGCTTTCGTGGGGCATTCGTTCTGGCATTTCATTTCGCAGACCTATGGAGCGGACGCTGTGAGCCGCTGCATCCGCGTGGTTTCCACCGAGCGCAAGCTCAAAAAGACGTTCAGCGTGGCGCTCAACACTTCCTTTCAAGACCTTGTGGACAAGTGGTACCGCTACTACAAGGCGGAATATTCCGTGGACGGCCGCACCCCTCTCGATGACAGCGCGGCCCTGCCGGCCACCAACCGCACCGATTATGTCTACGACCGTTTCGTGCTCAATCCCGCCGGCAAGGAAGCCGCCTTTACGGGCAACCGGCTGGGCCGCGCCAAAGTCTACTTGCAGACGGTCGACCCGCCGCGCCGTTTCTGCATCTACCGCACGGGTGCGGCCGTCAACGACAATCCCGACTACTCCTTTCCCTTGCTCTGCTTTCATCCCGACGGCAATCATCTAGGCATCATGACCGAAGAAAAGGGTCGCACCACCCTGATAGTGTATAAGATAGAGCGGGACGAAAAAGGCCGTTTCAAGTGTCGGCCCGTCGGGCGCGACGCGGTGCGCTACCATATCGACGCCTTCGACAAGGTAAACAGTTTCAGTTTCTCTCCCGACGGGCGGCAGATAGCCTTGGGCGGCACGGTGAACGGCTATCCCGACATCTACATCTACCGTCTGGGGGCGGGCACGCGCCAGCGCATCACCTTCGACCTCTACGACGATTATGACCCTGTTTTCGTGCTTGGCACCGACTTTCTCGTCTTCGCCTCCAACCGCCCCGGCGATACGATACGCAAGGGCGAGAAGTTCGAGACCGCGCCTTCTTTCCAAGCGGGGCGCAACCTCTACGCCTACGATCTGGCGCATCCCTCCGACGTGCTTTTCCGGATGACGCACGAAGATGCGCGCACCCTGCTCAAAAGGCCGCAGAACGCGGCGAAAGACGTGCTTTCGTTCACCTCCAACAAATACGGACAGACCAACCGGGTGTTGGGGCAGTTGGGCAACACGATTTCGCATATCGACACGGCCATCCACTACCGTCCCACTTTCCGCTACGCCACGCAGAGCGATCTGGAACCGGG
>CAZEOJ010000216.1:0-1529 GCA_964513825.1 uncultured Bacteroidaceae bacterium | reverse complement strand
TGTTCCCTAAGGTTACCGATGCCCAGTGGAACGACTGGAAATGGCAGGTGAAGAACCGCATCGAAACCTTGGAGGACCTCAAAAAATACATCAAGCTCACCAAGGAGGAAGAAGCCGGCGTGAAGAAGACGCTCAAGACGCTCCGCATGGCCATCACCCCCTACTATCTGAGCCTGATCAATCCCAACGACCCCGACGACCCCGTGCGCAAGCAGGCCATTCCCACGGGGGCTGAGACCCATGTTTCGGCCGCCGACCTGCTCGACCCTCTGCACGAAGACGAGGATTCGCCCGCACCCGGCCTCACGCACCGCTATCCCGACCGCGTGCTCTTCCTCATCACCGACATGTGCTCGATGTATTGCCGTCACTGCACCCGTCGGCGTTTTGCGGGTCAGCACGACTGCGAAAGCCCCAACGAACGCATCGAAAAGTGCCTCGCTTATATCGAACGCACGCCGCAGGTGCGCGACGTATTGCTCTCGGGCGGGGACGCGCTTTTGGTGTCGGACGAGAAGCTGGAGTATATCATCAAGCGCTTGCGTGCTATCAAACACGTGGAAATCATCCGTTTGGGGAGCCGCGTTCCGGTGGTTCTGCCGCAACGCATCACGCCCGAACTGGTAAAGATGCTCTCCAAGTATCATCCCGTTTGGCTCAACACCCACTTCAATCACCCCAACGAAATCACCAAGGAAAGCAGCGAGGCCTGCGCACGTCTGGCCAACGCCGGCATTCCCTTGGGAAACCAGAGCGTGTTGCTGCGCGGGGTGAACGATGCGGTGAGCATCATGAAGAAACTCGTATGCGAGTTGGTGAAGATTCGGGTTCGTCCGTATTACATCTACCAATGCGACCTTTCGATGGGTCTGGAGCATTTCCGCACGCCGGTGAGCAAGGGTATCGAGATTATCGAGGGTCTGCGCGGCCATGTGTCGGGCTATGCGGTGCCTACCTTTGTGGTGGACGCGCCCGGTGGCGGCGGCAAGATTCCCGTCATGCCCCAGTATCTGATTTCGCTGGGCGGCGGCAAGGCCATTCTGCGCAACTTCGAAGGGGTCATCACCACCTACACCGAACCCACCGACTACGATAACGCGCGTTCTTTGGCCATCGACGCGAAGAACCTCAAAACCGAGGGTGTGAGTCAGTTGTTGAGTCTGCCTACGGAAAAGATGATTTCGCTCGAACCGGCCCGTCTGGAGCGTCATGAGCGTTCCAAGAAACGTCAGGCGGAGCTCAAAGCGGCGGCGAAGAGAAAGAAATAATAAAAATTATCGGTTATGAAAACATTTTCCTTACCTCCCCTGCCCTACGACATGAAGGCGTTGGAGCCTTTCATCTCCGAAAACACGCTTTCTTTCCATTACGGCAAGCATCACAAGGCCTATGTGGACAAACTCAACGAGCTTAAAACCGGCACCTCTTTCGAGGATGCGGGGCTGGAAGAAATCATCCGCAAAGCCGACGGCGCCCTCTACAATCAGGCGGCGCAGGTTTGGAACCACACGTTCTATTGGAGTTGCATG
>CAZEOJ010000215.1:0-1538 GCA_964513825.1 uncultured Bacteroidaceae bacterium | reverse complement strand
CAGATAAGGCATATTTTTGGCGGTCTATCGATGCTGAATTATTGGCTTGGAAAGAGTCCGAGGACAGGAAGCCGCTTCTGCTTCGCGGTGCCCGTCAGGTGGGGAAATCGTCGGCGGTTCGACATTTGGGAAAGAGCTTCCGCCACTTTATAGAAATCAACTTGGAAAAACGCTTGGATGTACTCCGGCTTTTCTCCGATAATATGGATGTGCGTGCCATCTGTACGCAGATATCGGTGATTTATCAAACCCCTATCGTGCCGGGCGAGACGTTGCTCTTTATAGACGAAATCCAAGAGTCGGAACGCGCCATAGCGGCCTTGCGCTATTTTTATGAGGATTATCCGGAGTTGCATGTTGTGGCGGCCGGCTCGTTGTTGGAATTTACCTTGAAAGAGTTGCCTTCTTTCGGTGTGGGCAGGATACGGTCTTTGTATCTGTATCCGTTTTCGTTCGATGAATTCCTTGCGGCGCAGGGATTGCAGGAGCAGTTGGCCTACAAGCGGGAACAGGCGGAAAAAATGGAGCCTTTGTCGGAGCCTTTGCATGATGCGATGGTAAATCAATTACGCTCTTTCTATATCGTGGGCGGTATGCCGGCCGTGGTGGCCTCTTGGGTCAAGACGGGCGATTACAGGCGGTGCATCATGTTGCAGAACGACATCATGGCCACCTATCAGGACGATTTCAAAAAATATAAGTCCCGTATCTCGCCGCTTCTGTTGTGGCAAGTCTTGAAATCGGTGGTGTTGCAGGCGGGCAATAAATTCGTATATGCCGGTGTGGAGGGGCAGTATGATACCAAAAGGATAAAGGAGGCCTTGTCGTTGCTCGAACTGGCCGGTATCGTACAGCCGGTCATCCATACGGCGGCTAACGGATTGCCTTTGGGGGCGGAGATAAATCCCCGCTACCAAAAATATCTGATGTTGGATATGGGGTTGATGCTGTCGATGCTGGACATGCGTCCGGAGGATATTCTGTTGGGGAATTCGGTGGATTTTGTCAATAAGGGTGGTCTGTCGGAGGTCTTTGCCGGGTTGGAGCTGATGAAATATGCGCCGGCGTGGAAAAACACGGAACTCTATTATTGGCAGCGTGCGGAGAGAAACGCCCAGGCGGAGGTCGATTATGTGATTGCCCGACAAGGGAATATCATTCCGTTGGAAGTCAAGGCGTCGCGCTCCGGTTCCATGCAAAGCCTCTACCGTTTTCTTGAAATCAAGCATGCCTCCTATGGTATCCGTACCAGTTTGGAGGCGTCTTCCGAATACAATAAGGTAAAGGTATATCCTTTGTATGCGCTTTCCTCCATAGGGGCGTGAGCGAAGCGGGGAAAGCCCTTTAAAGATACAAAAACCCGGACACGGTGAGCCAGTAGAGAGGGGGGAGGAGACGGGAGAGCAGGGGGCGGGGCGGGGCTTGCCAGCGGCGGTTCAGGGCGGGTAGGAGGCTGCCGAGCAGTACGGGCAGCGAGTAGTGCTGCACGGCTTTCTGTTGCGTGTAGAGGGTGCGGTTGTCGTGGAAGGAGGCGGCGA
>CAZEOJ010000214.1:0-1542 GCA_964513825.1 uncultured Bacteroidaceae bacterium | reverse complement strand
AGGCTATGAAATACAAGCGGATTTTATTGAAACTCAGCGGAGAGTCGCTGATGGGTTCGCAGGCCTACGGCATAGACCCCGCACGGCTTGCCGAGTATGCGGAGCAAATCGCCGCCGTGGTGCGCGAGGGCTGTCAGGTGGGTATCGTTATCGGCGGGGGCAATATCTTCCGCGGATTGCAGGGAGCGGCCAAGGGCATGGACCGCATTCAGGGCGATTATATGGGCATGATGGCCACGGTCATCAATTCTATGGCCTTGCAGTCGGCTTTGGAGGAAAAGGGCGTGAAGGCCTCTTTGCTTTCGGGCTTGGCGATTGACCCGATTTGCGAGAAGATGAGCAGCCGCCGCGCCATCGAGTTGTTGGAAGCGGGCAGCGTGGTGATTATGGCGGCGGGAACGGGCAATCCTTTCTTCACCACCGATTCGGGCGCGGCGCTGCGGGCGGTGGAAATCCGTGCCGAAGTGCTGTTGAAGGGCACCCGTGTGGACGGTGTCTATACCGCTGACCCCGAAAAAGACCCCTCGGCGGTCAAATATACCGAACTTACGTTCGACGAGGCCTACGAAAAGAAACTCAAAATCATGGACCTCACCGCCTTTACGCTTTGTCAGGAAAACCACGTGCACATCTATGTGTTCGATATGGACACGCCTGGAAATTTAGTTAAAGTGGTGAACGGCAATCCGATAGGAACTCTCATAAAGAATTAATATAAAAATTTATAAGACCATGACCGAAGAAGTGAAAGCTTGCATGGCCAAGCAAAAAACGCAGATAGAATCTGCCATTCAACATTTGGAAAAAGAGCTGGGACGCATCCGTGCGGGCAAGGCCAGCGCGCAGATGCTGGAGGGCGTAAGAGTGGACTATTACGGCAACCTCACCCCGCTCGACCAAGTCGGAGCCGTAAACACGCCCGACGCCCGTTCGATTGTGGTGCAACCCTGGGAAAAGAAGATGCTCCCCGTTATCGAAAAGGCGATTCTGGCGGCCAATCTCGGCTTTACGCCGCAGAACAACGGCGAGACCATCCGCATCACCCTGCCTCCGTTGAGCGAGGAAAGACGCAAGGAAATGGTGAAGAAATGCCGTGCCGAGGGCGAGAACGCCAAGGTGGTCATCCGCAACACGCGTCGCGACGCCAACGAGGAAATCAAGAAAATGTCCAAAGACAAGACCCTGCCCGAAGATATGGCCAAACAAGCCGAAAAGGACATTCAGGACCAGACCGACAAGTTTGTGGCGCAGGTCGACAAGATTCTCGCAGAAAAGGAGAAGGACATCATGACCGTATAAAAAAAGGCGGGTTTCTACCCGCCTTTTTTTGTAAAAGCCGCAATGATTACTTGCTTTCTTCAATCGAAGCCTTGCGGAATTCCTTGAACAGTTTGGTCAGTTCCAAGGAAGCCTTGCGGGCGCGGGCACCGGCAGCCTTGTTGCCCTTTTCGGCAAAAGCGTCGGCGTTGGTTTTGAAAGCTTCGAGTTGCTCGTTGATTTGGCTCATCAATTTGTTCATGTCAAGCAAAATTTAAAAGGTTA
>CAZEOJ010000213.1:0-1549 GCA_964513825.1 uncultured Bacteroidaceae bacterium | reverse complement strand
GTCTCAAGGTCGAGAACCCCAACGCCGGAACAGTCACCAGTTCTCTGCGGCAAAACTTCGTTCAGGCAGTCTGAACATAAAAACGCGGCTGTTTTATCTATGTCCAATAGTGCGTCATTATAAAAGTCTATGAAACCGGCGGCATACCCTCTGTCATGGTCTATCATGAGATTTGAGTAAAAACCATCGTCGGTATTTTTCCCTCCGCAAAAAGAAGCAAAGCCGGCATACACCGCTATTATCCGTCCGTCTGTCCGATCATACCGGTTAATGTCTACCGGCGTAATCTGAAAACTGTTCAGGCTGATTAACGCAATATTCTTTTGGCCCCAATAGGACGAAATCGGGCTTTCATTGCCGTCTCCGCACAAACAGCAATCCCCGGCAGATGTTTCCGAATGGTAAACGACCGTGCCATTCTCCCAGCTGCTGACCTTACTGGCTTTTTGGCCTGCTCCGCATCCTGACAGGGTCAATGTTATCAGCACAAGCAAAGCAGTCATGATTCGCCTCATGTTTATTCCTCCGTCCTGGCTTCTGTCTTTTCCAGTGTTATGCGCCTGGCCAACGGATCGATGGTTTTTATCCTTTTCGATTCGTATATTGGCAGTTCTATTTTACACCTTATAGTTCGCAATAGCAACTGTTGTTTCGTGATAAAAATGAACTTATAGTTGTAAAATACGAACTATAGGGGGTGAGGCAGATTGACACACGAGGAGTTGCTTTTATTCGGTGAACGGCTCCGCAGCAGGCGGAACACCTTGGGATTCACACAAGAGTTTGTAGCAGATAACGCCGGCATCAGTCCGCGATTTTATCAGATGCTGGAGCGTGGCGAGAAAAGTGTGTCACTGGATACCCTCTTTCGTTTAAGCAAGACGCTGACTATCAGCATTGATTATCTGCTGTTTGGCGATTTATCAAATACCCTCGAAACCCCTTTGACTGCAGCTCTCAATGAATTATCGCCGCAACAGCGGGAAGACGCCCTCAAAATCCTACAGCTTTACTCCAAGGCATGTAAGGAGTGTCAGTCATAAACACGAAAAAATGTTACACCGCAGACGAATCTCAGTTTCTTAAAAATATAGGCTTTCGGATTCAATTTTTCCGAAAGTCAAAAGGGCTGAGCCAGGAGGAACTTGCAGAACGAAGCGGTTTGAGTTATTCAACAATCAGTCACATTGAATCAACAGCCAGCTATCCTTTCTCTATGCTTTCCTTGTATCGCATCGCAAAGGCTCTCGAAGTGGAACCGCACCAACTTCTGACGTTCAATTAAGGGCCCAGGGCTTATAAACGGCTACACAAAAATCAGCATTACTCCCACTTCTGGGGTAATGCTGATTTTTCGTATTGGCAGTACCGAAACAAAAAACCGCCCGTCCCATAAAGAGGCGGGCGATTTCTATTGCACTATAAAAGTTCCGAAAACAGGCAATCTTTTCCCGTTTTCCTTACTTCTTGCTCTCGGCAACGGCCACAGCCACGGCCACCGTCGCGCCGACCATGGGGTTGTTGCCCATGCCCAGGAAGCCCATCATCT
>CAZEOJ010000212.1:0-1553 GCA_964513825.1 uncultured Bacteroidaceae bacterium | reverse complement strand
CAAAACGAATCGAAGTGTTTTTCATAAAACCTGCTTTTCTTTGGGGTATGGACCGGCTCCGTGCGGACACGGCACGGCCTAACCATAGCAAAAACAAGCCAAAATCGACCCGCAACACACTGAATGCAAGCCGATTGAACTATTTTACGCTACAATATACCCGCGTAAAGTTAAGAAATTTAGGTGAAAATTACCGTAAGTCGCTCCCGATGAGCCGCAAAAATTCCCCTCTCGTCTTGGGGTCGGTCAGGAAACCGCCCGTAAAGTCGCTGGTGGTGGTGACCGAATTCTGCTTCTGCACGCCGCGCATCGACATGCAAAGGTGCTGAGCCTCAATCACTACCGCCACGCCTATGGGATGCAGGGCGTTTTGGATACACTCCTTGATCTGGGTGGTGAGCCGTTCCTGCACTTGCAGACGGCGGGCGAACACGTCCACCACGCGGGGTATCTTGCTCAGTCCCACGATATAGCCGTTGGGGATATAGGCCACATGCGCCTTGCCGAAAAAGGGCATCATGTGGTGTTCGCAAAGCGAATAGATCTCGATGTCCTTGACGATGACCATCTGCTTGTAGTCTTCCTTGAACATCGCGCTTTTGAGAATCTGCACAGGGTCCTGGTCGTAGCCCTGCGTGAGGAACTGCAGGGCCTTGGCCACGCGCGTAGGCGTGGCCAAGAGGCCCTCCCGGGCCGCATCCTCGCCCAAAAGGTCGAGGATGGCCTTGCAGTGCGCGGCCAGCGCTTCGGTGCGGCCGGCCGGATAAACTTCCTGTTTGTGGTATTTCTCGTCCATCAGAACGTATCGATATCAGAAGGAGGCCTTGATGAACTCGCGGTTCAGCTTGGCGATATGCAGAATCTTGATGCCCTTGGGGCACTCCGCCTCGCACGCGCCGGTGTTGGTACAGTTGCCGAAGCCGAGCTCGTCCATCTTGGCAATCATTTTCTTGACCCGTTCGGCGGCCTCCACCTTGCCCTGCGGCAAGTGCGCCAGATGCGACACCTTGGCCGATACGAACAGCATGGCCGAAGCGTTCTTGCACGCGGCCACGCAAGCGCCGCAGCCTATGCACGAAGCCGCGTCCATAGCCACGTCCGCATCGTGTTTGCGGATGGGTATCGCGTTGGCATCGGGCACGCCGCCGGTGGTGGCCGAAATGAAGCCGCCCGCCTGGATGATCTTGTCGAAGGCCTGACGGTCTACGGTAAGGTCTTTGATGACGGGGAAAGCCGCGCTGCGCCAAGGTTCGATGTAGATGGTGTCGCCGTCCTTGAACTTGCGCATATGCAGCTGGCAGGTGGTGATTTTGCTGTCGGGGCCGTGGGGATGGCCGTTGATATAGAGGCTGCACATGCCGCAGATGCCTTCACGGCAGTCGTGGTCGAAGCAGACGGGTTCCTTGCCCTCTTTCACGAGGTTTTCGTTGAGGATGTCCAACATCTCCAAGAAGGAGCAGTCGGGCGAGATGCCGTTTATCGGGTAGGTTTCGAAGCGGCCCCTTGCCTTGGGTCCCGCCTGACGCCATACTTTCAGTGTGAAGTTCATATCT
>CAZEOJ010000211.1:0-1576 GCA_964513825.1 uncultured Bacteroidaceae bacterium | reverse complement strand
GCACCACAGGCGTCAGGCTCGGGGTGACGCGGATAACCGCTTCCACGGTGTCGGTACCGCAGGGAACGGAGGCGAAAGCACGAATCTTCCAGCCATCGTGTTCGGCCTTCACGGCACCGAAGTGCCACAAGGCGCGGCCGTCGAGCGAATCCACATCTATCCAGGCCTCGCTTTCAGGCGTGGAGTACTGCCACTTGAAGTTGTAGGCGGCAGCGGCCATTTCCCAAAGCTCGCCCTCGTAGCGCCGCGAAGAAATCTCAAAAGTCTGGTCGTTGCCCGGCGCGCTCTCGCAGAGGCTTACCTCGGCGGGCGTCATCGAGAGGTCGCCCTCGTCCAGACCCGGCAGCATGTGGATGGTAAGCACCGAAGTGGAGTCGCAATACAGGTTGTTCACACCCCAGCCCTTTATCTGCAGGCCGTCGTCCTCGAGGGTAAACATGCCGTAATAGGGTTCTATCGTGGCCTGATGTTCGAAACCGAACTGCGCCCAAAGAGCCGTGGAGGCGTAGCGCCATTCCTCATCATTGGGCAACTTCATCCACCATCTCGAATTCTTGGTTGCGGAGCCGCTCCAACTCAACGGATTCATAAAGCCCTTGAGCGTGGTGTCGGCAAAGTGGGCGTAAGTGGAGTCGCAGAGGAACACGTGCGCCTGCATCGGCGTGCTGTCTAACGCGGAGTACACGTCTATCAGACGGCCCGGAACAATCTCATCGAGCGAATCCACGCTCCAGTCATCGCCCTTGTCGGTGTAGATGATGGTGTCGGCCACCCAGCGCACAATCAAGGTATCGTAGACACGGAGCAGACGCAGGTCGGAAAGCACCTTGCCGCAATCGTTGTAGGCCTGGATAAAGTAGAGCGTGGAATCGTGCTTCTCTACCTCGGCCGTGAACGACGGAATCTGCAAGGGGAACGAGAACGGAGCCTCCTGACAGATCACCTCTTCGACGGAATCCTTGTTTACATAGCGCATCACGCACAGTTTGGTGTAGCCATCCGCGCTTACGCCGCTCACCGTATCATAGATATTGAATACCACCTGATGCGCCTCGCGTACGTCACCGTCCTGCATGGCGTCGTCGTCCGCATCGCGGATCGTGAGCGAGAACGGACTCTTGTCGGGCAAGGGGGTGATGTGCAGGGTAAATGCGTGCGAGTAGACGGGGGCTATCTTGCCCGGCAGTTCCAAAACGCGACGGAACATCTTGCCGTCCATATCCGCAGCAATACTTACAGGCTTGATAATCAAACTATCACCATTCACCGAATAGGCACCGCCCAAGGCGATGGGGTTCCACGAATTACCGTCCCCGCTTATCTCCCAATGTGTGGGATAGGTGGTTTTGGGCGTGAACGAAGCCGCGAACCATACGTAGTTGCTGTCGCAGACCGTAAAGTCGATGGGGTTGGAATCAACCACTTCCTGCTTGATGTCGTCGGGAAGTTCGGGGTCGGGCTCGGGCAGACGCTCGATAGCCGTGATAGGTCCGGGATTGATGACATTGATCACCATCACCGAATCGTAGACCGTATCCCCACCGCAATGGTTAGATGCGATGAAGCGGATAAGGTT
>CAZEOJ010000210.1:0-1576 GCA_964513825.1 uncultured Bacteroidaceae bacterium | reverse complement strand
AGGTTGAACTGGTCTTTCCAACGGAATTCGTAACGTGCCTTGCTCATGGCGTCGTCGCGTATCTGCGCGCCCGGGTGGCCTTTGGCAAGGTCGGCGGCGTGTGCGGCGATCTTGTAGGTGATGATGCCCACGCGCACGTCTTCTTTTTCGGGCAGACCCAAGTGTTCTTTCGGGGTCACGTAGCAGAGCATGGCCGTGCCGTACCAGCCTATCAGCGAGGCGCCTATGGCCGAGGTGATGTGGTCGTAGCCGGGGGCGATGTCGGTGACGAGGGGGCCGAGCGTGTAGAAAGGCGCCTCCTTGCAGTCGCGCAGCTGCTTGTCCATGTTCTCTTTAATCTTGTGCATGGGCACATGACCGGGGCCCTCGATAAACACCTGCACGTTGTGTTCCCAGGCTCGTTGCGCCAAGGCGCCTATGGTTTCCAGCTCGCCGAACTGCGCTTCGTCGTTGGCGTCGAAGATGCTGCCGGGGCGCAGGCCGTCGCCCAACGAGAGGGCGGTGTCGTAGCGGGCCACCAGTTCGCAGATTTCGTCGAAATGGGTGTAGATGAAGTTCTCCTGGTTGTGGTGCTGGCACCAGCTCGCCATAATGGAGCCGCCGCGGCTGACGATGCCCGTGAGCCGTTTCTTCGCCAGGGGAATATATTTGAGCAGCACTCCGGCGTGAATGGTGAAATAGTCCACGCCTTGCTCGCACTGCTCGATAAGCGTGTCGCGGAAGATTTCCCACGTAAGGTCCTCGGCCTTGCCGTTCACCTTCTCCAAGGCTTGGTAAATGGGCACGGTGCCTACGGGCACGGGGCAGTTGCGGATAATCCATTCGCGGGTTTCGTGGATATGGCTTCCCGTGGAGAGATCCATGAGCGTGTCACCGCCCCAACGGCAGCTCCATACGGCTTTCTCCACTTCTTCCTCGATGCCCGACGAAGTGGCCGAATTGCCGATGTTGGTGTTGATTTTGGTGAGGAAGTTGCGGCCGATAATCATCGGTTCGCACTCCACATGGTTGATGTTGGCGGGGAGCACGGCGCGGCCTGCGGCAATCTCCTCGCGCACGAACTCGGGGGTGATGCGGGTCTTGATGCCGGCTTGCTCGGCGTTCTGGTTCTCGCGGATGGCCACGTATTCCATTTCTTCGGTGATGATGCCTTGGCGGGCGTAGTACATCTGCGAGAGCTGGTGTCCGTCTTTGGCGCGCAGGGGCTTGCGGATATGCTCGAAACGCAGGTGGTCGAGGCTCTTGTCGTTAAGGCGCTCCTTGCCGTATTCGGAGGTCATTCCGGCCAGTCGCTCGGCGTCGCCGCGGCGTTCTATCCACGGGCTGCGGATATCTTTGAGGCCTTTGTGAAGGTCGATTTCGGCGGCGGGGTCGGAGTAGGCGCCGCTGGTGTCGTAGACATAGACCGGTGCGTTGGGGGTATGCACGGGCTTGCCGTCCTGCATGGTCACGGTGTCCACCAGATTGATTTTGCGCATGGGCACCTCGATGGGAAAGAGTTTGCCCTTTATATATACTTTTTCCGAACCGGGAAAGGGACGGCGGGTGATAAGACCCTCTTGGGGTTTTCTGTCGG
>CAZEOJ010000209.1:0-1617 GCA_964513825.1 uncultured Bacteroidaceae bacterium | reverse complement strand
GGCGCGCCTCCTTTTTTTGCCGTTTTTTCCATATGGAAAAAGTTTGTATATTAGGCCTTCCGTTCCGCATAGGAAAGAGTTGCGGAATCGGCTGAAAAACTGAAAAAAACAATAAAAATAAGTATGAAAAAACTTATGATTTCTCTGTGCGCTCTCTGCCTCGCAGGGGTTGCCAGCGCGCAGGTTCTCAAATCTCCTTTGAGCGAAAAGACCCAAAATCTTGAACAACAATCCGAAGTGGTGCCTTTCAAAGTCGATAGACTGGGTGTGCAGACTGCGGAATCCTCGCCGGTCCGCAAGGAAGGAGCCGATATCGACTCCATTTTCGTGCAGGCCGGATATGAGTGGTTTGAGAGCTCGGGCCCGCAACAATTCAGATGGATGGGAACTGCCAATTTGGGTAAACTTGGATACTGCAACGAAGACCAGATCAAGTGGGTATACGGTACGGGCGGTTTCATCTCCATGGCGGGAACGGGCGAGATCGGCTATCGTTTCTTTGTCGGTGACGAAAGTTTCTATTCCATAAATAATATGTATCCCCGTTACGGTGTGCCTTATGCCGCGGCCGCGTTGATCGAACGCGCGCCTTCCACAAGCAGGGCACACATGACCGAAGACGGAGAAGTCTATTACGATTCCATGCCCTTCTATTTCAAGCTCTACAACTCCACCAAGGTGGGCGCTCAGCAAGTGATTAAGGATCTTTCTGGAGATGGCCCTACACAGGGCGTAGGCGAGGTGGATGTAGTGTATCCCACCGATCCCGAAAAATACACCGCCCTTTCCGATACGGTTATGATTCCTGCCGGCTGTATATATGACGAAGAAGGCAAGGGATGGGCCGACGGCGATGTATTCAAAGCCGAATTCCAGAACATCGACGCCGCCCAACCTTTGGGCGACAACTTCTGCGTAAGCATGATGTTCCCCATTGATTGGGACGCGGAAGGCGACACGGTCATCGCTTCCACATGGAATGCCTTTCCCTACATGTTGTTTATGGAAAATGGAACGGAAGCCGTCAGTGAGGAGACCCACAGCGTTTATTATGTTTACGATTTCGAGAGGGTTTCGGGTGTACTTAAACGTCCCGAAGATCACAAACGTCCTGAAGGATTGGTGCTGGAAGAGTCGATGCAACCGAATATGCGCTACGCCGTCATCCCCTTTGATTCTTGGTATTGGGAGGATGTCACGTATGGCCTCAACACCAATGCCGAGCCTTATTTGTGGGTTTATTACACCGACTGGACCTCCATACAGAGTGCCAACAAGGCCGACCGCTATGTACAGGTTTCGCCGGTACCTGCGGTAGACTTTGTAAACTTCAAGTCTTTTACCGCTATGAGCCGTATCGAGATCTATTCGCTCGGCGGTCAGTTGGTAAAGGCCGTGAATGTATCGGGTGACAGCTACAGACTCGATATCGCCGGTCTGAACAGCGGTATGTATGTGGCCCGCATCTACAGCGAAAAGGGTATTTCCTCCAAGAAACTTATCGTTCGATAGTTTCTTTCCGAGGGATAAAGAAGGAGGCGCGCCCTGCGGGCGCGCCTCCTTTCTTTTATAGGCTTTTTCCAGCGGCAGGGACCTACCCTCCGGGGGGTCGACCAG
>CAZEOJ010000208.1:0-1646 GCA_964513825.1 uncultured Bacteroidaceae bacterium | reverse complement strand
TAGAGGAAGCGTTTGATGCTGCGCTTGGGCGTTTTCTCAAATTCTTCGGTCATCACCTTCACGCGCGTAATCTGACTGTAGCCGGGCAGGGCGGCGTTCAAGGCCACGCGGTTCTGCTCCATGATTTCGGTAAGTTGCGCCAGGCCCAGACCCTCGGCGTCGGCGGCCTCGAAGTCGGGATAAATCAAAGCCTCCAACTTGCCCTCGCCGGCATCGATGATAAGCGATTCGGCCACAAAATTCATCGTATTGAGCTGATCCTCGATTTCTTCGGGATAGATATTCTGCCCGCTGGGGCCCAGAATCATGGTCTTGCAACGGCCTTTGATAAAGAGGTTGCCCTCCTCGTCCAGCACGCCCATGTCGCCGGTACGCATCCAGCCGTCGGACGTGAACGAATTGCGCGTGGCCTCCTCGTTCTTGTAGTAGCCGAGCATCACGTTCATGCCGTGCACCTGTATCTCGCCGGGAATCTCGCGGGGATTGGGCGAATCGATGCGGATTTCCATACGGGGCACGGCCCGTCCGCACGAGTGCAGCACATGGGTGGCCGAAGAAGCGTAGCTGATGATGGGGCCGCATTCGGTCATGCCGTAGCCCACCGTATAAGGAAACTGCATACGCTTGAAAAAGTCCTCCGTCTCGCGGTTGAACGCGGCCCCGCCCACAATCACTTCCACAAAATTGCCGCCGAAAGCGTCCACAAGGGTGCTGCGGATTTTGTCGGTGATGGTGGTGTCGATGACGGGGAGCTTGAGCAGAGCCTTGACGGCGGGACGGGACACGATGGGTTGTATCTGCTTGCGGTAGATTTTCTCCACGATGAGGGGCACGGCGATGATGATCTTGGGGCGCACTTCGTGAAAGGCCTCGAAAATCACTTTGGGGGAGGGGGTGCGGGTAAGGAAATACACGTGCGAGCCCTGTCCCATTTCGTAGAGGAATTCAAAGGCCATGCCGTACATGTGGGCCATAGGGAGCATACTCACCACGCTGGCTTCGTTGTTTACCTGCGGCAGCACTTCCAGGGCGAACATATAGTTCGACCACAGGGTGCGGAAGGGCAGCATCACGCCTTTGCTGTGGCTGGTTGTGCCTGATGTATAGCTTATTACAGCCAGTTCGTCGGGTTGGTCGTGATAGTAGTCTATGTCTTCTTTGCCGAAGGACTTGGGATATTTCTCTCCGAAGAGGCGGTTGAGGTTGTCGAGGGTATGACGGTTCTGGTCGTTGGCGGTGTGGTGAAGTTCGAAGTTGTCGATGGAATAAATCGCGCCGACATGAATCATGTTGTCGGGGTTGAGGTTCTCCCACACGGCGTCGCCGACAAAAAGCAGCTTGGCATCGCTGTGGTTGACAATATGATGGATGGTGTCGGGTTTGAATTCGTGGAGGATGGGCACGATGACCGCGCCGTAGCTTATCGTGGCCAGGAACACCACGGCCCAGTTGGAGGAGTTCTTGCCTGCGAGGGCTATCTTGTCGCCTTTCTGCACGCCGGCTTGTTCGAAAAGGATGTGGAGTTTGGCGATTTTGCGGGCGAGTTCTTTGTATTGGAAGGTGGTGCCTTTGAAGTCGGTGAGGGCGGGACGTTCCCAATTCTCCTTGATGCTGTTCTCTATGATCTTTACAAAACTCTGTTCCAT
>CAZEOJ010000207.1:0-1652 GCA_964513825.1 uncultured Bacteroidaceae bacterium | reverse complement strand
AAGCTCTCGGTTGTGAGAACCATAGCCGCAACGCTGGAAGCGTTCTGCAACGCGGAACGTGTAACCTTAGTCGGGTCAACGATACCGCCCTTAATCATATCCATATACTCGTTTGTCAGCGCGTTAAAACCAACGCCAACCTCACTTGACTTAATCTTATTTACAACAACCGAACCCTCAACGCCCGCGTTGTAAGAGATTTGACGAACCGGTTCCTCAAGCGCGCGGAGAACAATTTCAACACCTGTTTTCTCGTCGCCCGATGTCTTGCTGAGCAATGCCTCAACCGCAGGAATAGCGTTGATAAACGCTGTACCGCCGCCGGCAACTATGCCCTCCTCTACCGCTGCGCGTGTAGCGGCAAGAGCGTCCTCTATTCTCAGCTTCTTCTCTTTCATCTCAACCTCAGTTGCAGCGCCAACCTTGATTACCGCTACACCGCCTGCCAGCTTAGCAAGTCTTTCCTGAAGCTTCTCTTTGTCAAATTCAGAAGTGGTCTCCTCTATCTGTGAGCGAATTTGAGCGACACGATTTTTAATCTCTGTCTGATCTCCCGCACCGTCTACAATAATTGTGTTCTCTTTCTGAACCTTTACCTGACGAGCGCGTCCAAGCTGCTCAACCGCAGTCTCCTTAAGGTCAAGTCCGAGTTCCTCGGAGATAACCGTACCGCCTGTCAAAATAGCGATGTCTTGGAGCATTTCCTTTCTTCTGTCACCGAAGCCCGGAGCCTTTACGGCAACACAGGTGAATGTACCTCTCAGCTTGTTTACAATCAATGTTGAAAGCGCCTCGCCCTCGACGTCCTCAGCGATTATGAGCAATTTCTTACCCTGCTGAACTATCTGCTCAAGCAGCGGCAGGATTTCCTGAATATTTGAAATCTTCTTATCTGTAATCAGGATGTAAGCGTCATCAAGCACCGCCTCCATCTTCTCAGTATCAGTCACCATATACGGTGCGATATAACCGCGGTCAAACTGCATACCCTCAACAACCTCTGAATATGTCTCGGCAGTCTTGGACTCCTCAACGGTGATAACGCCGTCGCCGGTTACCTTTTCCATTGCGTCAGCAATGAGATCACCCACAGTATCATCAGCGGACGAAACCGCAGCAACACGCGCGATGTCCTTTTTACCGTCTATCTTCTTACTGTTATTTACAACAGCCTCTACCGCAGCGTCTACCGCAGTAGCGATACCCTTGCGCACAATCATCGGATTTGCGCCTGCGGCAACGTTCTTCAAGCCCTCACGTACAAATGCCTGAGCAAGCAATGTAGCGGTAGTTGTACCGTCACCCGCAATATCGTTTGTCTTTGTTGCGACCTCTTTAACGAGCTGAGCGCCCATATTCTCAAACGGATCCTCCAGCTCAATCTCCTTCGCTATCGTTACACCGTCGTTTGTGATGAGCGGTGAACCGTACTTTTTGTCAAGCACAACGTTGCGTCCCTTGGGACCAAGTGTGACCTTAACTGTATTTGCAAGCTGATTTACGCCCTTTTCAAGCGCGCGTCTTGCTTCCTCGCCGAATAAAATTTGCTTTGCCATAATGGTAAACCCTCCTAAATTAAATTTCGCAGTTGCTCAAATATCAGTCAATCTTCGCAAGCACATCGCTCTGACGCAAAATGGTATATTCCACAC
>CAZEOJ010000206.1:0-1669 GCA_964513825.1 uncultured Bacteroidaceae bacterium | reverse complement strand
ATTTGTTGTTTGCAAAATTACGAACAATATTTGAGGTGTACAAGTTTTAGATAGCAAAAATGGATTTAAATATGCGTATCTTTACCCGATTTTAATGCCTTTTGCAAGAATATAAAACATAAAGATACATGGCAGCAGAAGAACAACCGAAAATCATTTTCTCGATGAATCGGGTAAGCAAGATTTACCCGCCCAACAAACAGGTACTGAAAGATATATGGCTCTCTTTCTTCTACGGAGCCAAAATCGGCATCATCGGTCTCAACGGCTCGGGTAAATCCACGCTCTTGAAGATCATCGCCGGCATCGACAAGAACTACCAAGGCGACGTGGCGTTTTCTCCGGGCTATTCGGTGGGCTATCTCGCGCAGGAACCCGAACTCGACAACAGCAAGACCGTCAAGGAAGTGGTGCAGGAAGGCGTGCAGGAAGTGGTGGACCTCATGAAAGAATACGAGGAGGTCAACAACCGTTTTTCCGAACCGATGAGCGACGAGGAGATGAACAAGCTTATCGAACGGCAGGGCGAACTTACCGAACTGCTCGACCAGCACGACGCTTGGGAACTCGACGCCAAACTGGAACGCGCTATGGATGCGCTCAACTGCCCCGAGCCCGACGCTTCGGTGGCCACGCTTTCGGGAGGAGAACGCCGTCGCGTGGCGCTGTGCCGTCTGCTGTTGCAGGAACCCGATATCCTTCTTCTGGACGAGCCCACCAACCACCTCGACGCCGAATCCATCCAATGGCTGGAAGCCCACCTGCATCAATATAAAGGCACGGTCATCGCCGTCACGCACGACCGCTATTTTCTCGACAATGTGGCCGGCTGGATTCTCGAACTCGACCGCGGCGAGGGCATCCCTTGGAAGGGCAACTACAGTTCGTGGCTCGAACAGAAGACCAAGCGTCTCGAACAGGAAGAAAAATCGGAATCCCGCCGCCGCAAGACCCTCGAGCGCGAGTTGGAATGGGTGCGGATGGCTCCCAAGGCGCGTCAGGCCAAAGGCAAGGCGCGTCTGAACGCCTACGAGAAGATGCTCAACGAAGACAGCAAGCAGAAAGAAGAACGCTTGGAAATCTATATTCCCGACGGGCCGCGCTTGGGCAACAACGTTATCGAAGCCGTGCATGTGCGCAAGGCTTTCGGCGACAAACTCCTGTTCGAAGACCTCAATTTCAAGCTGCCGCCCGCCGGCATCGTGGGTGTCATCGGGCCCAACGGCGCGGGCAAGACCACGCTTTTCCGCCTTATCATGGGCTTGGAGAAACCCGATTCGGGCACTTTCGAAGTAGGGCCCACCGTAAAATTGGGTTATGTGGACCAGCAACACGCCAGCATAGACCCCGAAAAAACCGTGTGGGAAGTGATTTCGGAGGGCAACGAACAGATCAGTCTCGGAGGCCGTTTGGTCAATTCGCGTTCCTATGTGTCGCGCTTCAATTTCGGCGGTGCCGACCAAGGCAAGAAAGCGGGTGTGCTTTCGGGCGGTGAGCGCAACCGTATGCACCTGGCGCTGGCCTTGAAGAGCGAGGGCAATGTTCTGCTCTTGGACGAACCTACCAACGACATCGACGTCAACACCTTGCGTGCTATCGAAGAAGGTCTTGAATCCTTTGCGGGCTGCGCCGTGGTGATTTCGCACGACCGTTGGTTTCTCGACCGCAT
>CAZEOJ010000205.1:0-1695 GCA_964513825.1 uncultured Bacteroidaceae bacterium | reverse complement strand
CGGCATATTTGCCGAGAGGACCGAAATTCTTGAGCAGTTTTTCAAAAATATCCACAACAATAGGATTTGATTGTTAATTAAATGCAGTGAACCGAAAGGATGCAGGGCCGCAAAACGACACCCGCCCTCCGGAGCAGACACAAAAGTATAAAATAAATCCCAAACAAGTTTGCCAAGAAAACATTAAGTTTGCCCCATATTTGAAAATGGAGTGAGATGAGCACAGCCGCACAAACCTCACAGAGCAAGGTGACGACACGTACCTTGCAGAAGATGAAACAAGAAGGTAAAAAAATAGCCATGCTCACCGCCTACGACTATTCCTTGGCGGCGTTGGTGGATCAGGCGGGAATCGACGCGATTCTGGTGGGTGATTCGGCCGCGAACGTCATGGCGGGACATCCCACGACCCTGCCGATTTCGCTGGATCAGATGATTTATCACGGAGCTTCGGTGGTGCGGGCCGTCAAACGGGCCTTGGTCGTGGTGGATATGCCCTTCGGTTCCTATCAGGGCGACCCCTTGGAGGCCCTGCGTTCGGCGGTGCGCATCATGAAGGAGACCGGTGCCGATGCCGTGAAGCTGGAAGGGGGCGAGGAAGCCGCCGAGTCGATAAGGAAAGTGATTTCGGCGGGGATTCCCGTGATGGGACATTTGGGTCTTACACCGCAGTCCATCAATCAGTTCGGAACCTATTCCGTGCGCGCCACCGAAGAGAAAGAAGCCGAGAAACTTCTTTCCGACGCCCGTCTACTGGAAGAATTGGGTTGCTTCGGCCTCGTGCTCGAGAAAATCCCCGCCCGTTTGGCGGCCCGGGTGAGCGGCGAGGTCTCGATGCCGGTCATCGGTATCGGAGCGGGCGGACAGGTGGACGGACAGGTGCTGGTGTTGCACGATATGCTGGGCATCACGCAGGGATTCTCTCCGCGCTTCCTGCGCCGTTACCTCGATTTGAGCGCGGAAATCACGGACGCGGTGGGCCGCTATGCCCAGGACGTGCGTTCGGGCGATTTTCCCTCCTCCCAAGAAGAATACTGAGTAATCATGCTGAAACCTCCCTCCGCCATACTCTACGAAGACAATCACCTCTTGGCGGTGAACAAGCTCCCCGGGCAGATCGTGCAGGGCGACAAGACGGGTGATGTGCCTTTGAGCGAACTTTTCAAGGAATATATCAAGGAGCGCGACCAAAAACCGGGCAATGTGTTCTTAGGAGTGGCGCATCGTTTGGACAGGCCTGTGGGCGGGGTTCTGCTTTTCGCCAAGACAAGCAAGGCGTTGGAGCGGGTCAACGCGCTTATCCGCGAGCGGGAAATGCAGAAGACCTATTGGGCGGTGACGCGGGGAACGCCCCCGCGCACGCAGGATGATTTGGTGCAATATCTCTATAAGAATGAGAAGCAGAACAAATCCTATGTCTGCCCGCCCGACCGCGCGGGGGCGTTGAAAGCCTCCCTTTCCTACGAAGTGATAGGACGCTCCAAAACTTTCACCCTCTTGCAGATAGAACTGCATACGGGGCGGCATCATCAGATCCGCGCCCAACTCGCGTCCCTAGGATGCCCCGTGGTGGGAGACCTCAAATACGGGGACAAACGCAGCAATCCCGACGGGGGTATCTGTCTGCACGCCCGTCGTCTGCGCCTGATTCACCCTGTTCAGAAAGTTCCTTTGGAAATCATCGCCCCGCTTCCC
>CAZEOJ010000204.1:0-1697 GCA_964513825.1 uncultured Bacteroidaceae bacterium | reverse complement strand
CCGCCTATGTGCGCGACCACCTGGGCGACATGGAGTCGAAGGTGGGTTTTCAGACACAGGAGGGTTTGCAGTTTATCGTTTTCAACCGTCTCACCGACCTCAAACAGAGTAATATAGGCTATCTTGACGAAAAGACCGAGTCGAGCGCCAACACGGGCGGGGTGACGCGGTTCTTAGACAACAAGGTCTTTCTGTATTTCGAGGGCGATTATGTGGATTTTGAAAGGCAGATTCGCCGCGCGATGGCCGAACTGCTGGTGTCGCAGGCCATTACGGGCGCCAAGGTGGGTTCGCAGTATAGGAATTCCTATCTCATGGACTTGCCCGCGTGGTTCACGCGGGGGGCGGCCTCGTATTTCGCGCGCGACTGGGACGAGGAGCTGGACGAGCGCATGGCGGTGGCCATACGGAGGAAAGGATACCGCTATATGGCGGATTTGGAGGGGGAAGACGCCGCTTTCGTGGGGCATTCGTTCTGGCATTTCATTTCGCAGACCTATGGAGCGGACGCTGTGAGCCGCTGCATCCGCGTGGTTTCCACCGAGCGCAAGCTCAAAAAGACGTTCAGCGTGGCGCTCAACACTTCCTTTCAAGACCTTGTGGACAAGTGGTACCGCTACTACAAGGCGGAATATTCCGTGGACGGCCGCACCCCTCTCGATGACAGCGCGGCCCTGCCGGCCACCAACCGCACCGATTATGTCTACGACCGTTTCGTGCTCAATCCCGCCGGCGAGGAAGCCGCCTTTACGGGCAACCGGCTGGGCCGCGCCAAAGTCTACTTGCAGAGCGTGAATCCGCCGCGCCGTTTCTGCATCTACCGCACGGGTGCGGCCGTCAACGACAACCCCGACTACTCCTTTCCCTTGCTCTGCTTTCATCCCGACGGCGACCGTCTGGGCATCATGACCGAGGAGAAAGGGCGCACCACTCTGATAGTGTATAAGATAGAGCGGGATGAAAAAGGCCGCTTCAAGTTCAGAACTGTCGGGCGCGACGCGGTGCGCTACCATATCGACGCCTTCGACAAGGTAAACAGTTTCAGTTTCTCTCCCGACGGGCGGCAGATAGCCTTGGGCGGCACGGTGAACGGCTATCCCGACATCTACATCTACCGTCTGGGGGCGGGCACGCGCCAGCGCATCACCTTCGACCTCTACGACGATTACGACCCTGTGTTCGTGCCCGGCACCGACTTTCTCGTGTTCGCCTCCAACCGTCCCGACGACACGATACGCAAGGGCGAGAAGTTCGAGACCGCGCCTTCTTTCTCCGAGGGACGCAACCTCTACGCCTACGATTTGGCGCATCCCTCCCCCGTGCTTTTCAAGATGACGCACGAAGATGCGCGCACCCTGCTCAAAAGGCCGCAGAACGCGGAAAAAGGCGTGCTTTCGTTCACCTCCAACAAATACGGACAGACCAACCGCGTGTTGGGGTTGTTGGGCAACACGATTTCGCATATCGACACGGCCATCCACTACCGTCCCACCTTCCGCTACGCCACGCGGAGCAATCTGGAACCGGGCTTGGAGTTTATGGATGTGCAGGAGGGGCGCGATGCGGTGGCGCAGACGGGGCAACTGGTGGATAAAAAAGGGCGTTATGCGTTGACGGTAAATCCGTTGAATCATGTGTTTTTGGAGGAGGTGGAGGCGACGCCCTCGCGCTTTAAAAAGGAGGTGTGGGAGACCGAG
>CAZEOJ010000203.1:0-1712 GCA_964513825.1 uncultured Bacteroidaceae bacterium | reverse complement strand
GAGGTGGAGGCGACGCCCTCGCGCTTTAAAAAGGAGGTGTGGGAGACCGAGCGGCGGCTCAAAGCGCGGAAAGCACGGCAGGACAGTCTGGCGCGGGCGGCGATGCAGGACACGGCGGGGAAATGGGCCCGAGAGGAAGCCGAAAAGGGTTTTCTGAGTCTGCGCAACGCCTTGCCCTCCGACCGGGTCAAAATCACGGCTTACGACAGGTTCATCATGCAGCGGGCGGGATTGCCGCTTGCCGACAGCGGCTCCGGGGCCGACCCCTCCGTTCTCGCGTCGGGAAACTATCTCCCCTTGGCGCAGGAAACCGAAGCCGACAGCCTGGCCAAAGCCTTTCCCAAGATTCCCCCCAAGCAGCACGCCTACGAAGTGCAATACAAGGTGAACGCTTCCACGGCGCAGTTGGGTTTCGACTTTCTAAACGCTTGTTATCAGCAGTTTACAAACAGTCAGAACCCGCTCTATCTCAACGCCACCGTAAGCGGCTTCACGCAGATTTCCATTTCCGACCTCATGGAAAACCACCGTCTGATAGGCGGTTTCGCCTTTTCGCTGGATTTTTCGAGCACCGAATACCTTTTCAGCTACGAATATCTGGAACGCCGCCTCGGTCACCAGGTCATCCTGCATATGGCCAATCTCAACGACAACACGTCGTACCCCTACAAGCAGAACACCTACGATGCCTATTATGTGCTGAAATACCCCCTCACGCCCGTTTCTTCGCTGCGGGGTACGGTGTTCGGACGCTACGACCGCAGTCTGTACAAGGCCATCGACTACACGACGCTCGTGGCCGAAACCCGGAGCGAGATGCGGGCGGGGCTCAAAGCGGAGTGGGTCTACGACCACAGCCGTTTCATCACGCAGAACATCTATTTCGGCACGCGGGGCAAGGTGTGGCTGGAATATTACCAGGGGGTGGTCAACAACAAGCAGAACCTCTTTGTGGCGGGCGTGGATTTCCGCGACTACCGCAGGCTGTACAAGACGTTGATATGGGCCAACCGCATCGCGTTCTCCACGTCTTTCGGCCAACAGAAACTCATTTATTATATGGGCGGTGTGGACGGCTGGGTGGGGGCCAAATTCAACCGCGACGTGGAGGTGGATCCCAAGCAGAACTACGCCTATCAGACCTTGGCCACCAATATGCGGGGCTTTCATCAGAACATCCGCAACGGCAATACATTTGCTGTGATAAACAGCGAGATACGTTTCCCTTTTGTGCAGGTGTTCTCCCCCCGTCCCGTGCAGTCGTCGTTTTTCCGCCATCTGCAACTGGTGGCTTTCGGGGATATAGGCAGCGCGTGGAGCGGCTGGAATCCGTGGTCGAAAGACAATCTTTTCTATAAGAAAACCATCGAGGACGGCAAACTCACCGTGGTTCTGGACAAGGACGCCAACCCTGTGGTGGGCGGCTTCGGCGTGGGCATCCGTATGCAGGTGCTGGGCTATTTCCTGCGCGGCGACCTCGCCTGGGGTGTCGAGAACGGCATCCTGCACAAAAAACCCGTCTTCTACTTCTCGCTCAGCACCGACTTTTAGAGGTTCAGCTTTTTAGAGGTTCAGCATTCGCCGCCCGTGCACGACAGAACGCACTCCTGACAGGCTTGCAGTTGGCCGCTGAAGCGTTTTTTGACGAGGGAGGAGAGCCACAGGCGCAGTTCCTCCACGCCCACTTCTTTGAGGATTTCATCGGCATAGGC
>CAZEOJ010000202.1:0-1764 GCA_964513825.1 uncultured Bacteroidaceae bacterium | reverse complement strand
GTGCTTTCTTCCTCGGCGCTGTGGCTCTGCGGAGAGGACTCCGTGCTCTATACCTTGTCGTCCGTCGCGGGCTATGATACGCTGGTATGGTATCAGAACGGCCGGGAGATAGACCGTGATGTTTGGCAGCTGCGCCTTGCGCCGGCCTATACGGGCTTTGACCGTGCCGATACGGTGTTTGTGCGGGGTATCGCGGTGGATTCGCTTACGCAGGACCGTGACACCGTCCGTTACCGTACCTCCAACAGCATCATGGTACACCGCATCGAAAAGCCTGAGTTTGTGATGGTTTCGCCGCGCGACACCTTGGTGGACGTGAATGCCGAAGTGCTTCTGAGCGCCCTGGCCACATCCCCCGACGAGGATTACAGGATGGCCTACTATTGGTTGGACAGCACGAGAGCCGAGATGGGCGAGGGCGCCACATTCGCCGTCTATCCCGAACAGACGCAGCGCTATTACGTGGTCGCCGAGCAGTATGGCACGGAAACCTTTGAGTGCTATGCCGAGGATTCGGTTTGGGTGCGCGTCAACGTGGCCGATACTCCCGTGGTGGTGAAGATGGGCGAGCTGGAGGTATATATCCCCAACACCGTCATTCCTTATTCGCACAAGAAAGAAAACACCTATCTGCGGGTATATGGTTTGAATATCAAGAAAGTGCATCTGCAGGTGTTCAACGAGCGGAGCGAGAAGCTCTACGAGGGCGAGGGCGATGCCGAAAATACCGTTTGGAACGCCACAGGCTCTGACGGCAAAGTGGTTCCGGAGGGTACCTATTCCTACAAGGTCACGGTGACGTTGGTGGACGAACAGGGTGCGGAACATATCCTCCATAAACAAAGTTGGGTACAGGTGATTTTGTAGAGAAAAAGACATGACATTCAAGAAAATCGCATATATACTTGCCTTGACGTGGGGTCTCGGTGCCGTGACGGTGTCGCGGGCGCAGATTGATGCTCCGCTCAATCCCGGTTTCGATTTCAACATGATGCTCAATCCTGCGCTCTGCGGCTTGGATGGCGAGACCTACGCGCCTTTCTACGCCGCCGTGGAGACGCGCAGCTACAAGAACGTCCACCACAGTTTGGGGCTCAACTACAAGAACCAGCTCAAGGGGGCGTTCTCGAGCAACAGTCTGCGGATATTGTCGGCCAACTATCAGTGCCGTTTCTCGCGCGAGCGGATGGCCCTGGGCGTGTATGTCTACTCCAACACGCTCAACAAGCAGGCCTTGCGCGACTTTCAGATCATGCTCAACTATGCCTACCACTGGACCCTCATACAGGACGAGGAAGGGCATCCGGTGCATCGTCTCAGCTTCGGCCTCCAGGCGGGCTACCGCAACTACGGCTATCAGACCGACAACATCCGGGTGGGGGATATGTACGACCCGAGCTATACGCACGGCATCAACCTCTCCCTGACCCCGGTGGACGAACTGCCCGACCCGCGCAACCTTTTCGACGGACATGCGGGGGTGAGCTACATGGGGCGTTTTGACCAGCGTGCGCGGGTGGAGGCGGGTTTCGCGGCTTTCCACTTGTTCCGTCCCAAGACGGGGGCGCTCGAAAACGAGACGTTCCGCATTCCCATGCGTTACTCGCTCTACGCGCAGACGGTCATCGCCCTGTCGGGCTATCAGACCGAACTGGAATCGGGCAAGGGTTCGCAACTCTTGGTGGGGGTCTACTACAACTATCAGAGCGACAAGCTTTCGGGTAACAACATCGCGTCCACGTTTTCGGCGCGGGTGGGCTACCG
>CAZEOJ010000201.1:0-1770 GCA_964513825.1 uncultured Bacteroidaceae bacterium | reverse complement strand
CCTCGATTTTTATTTTTCTTATGCTTATGACCTCGGAATCCATTTCGCTCTGCGCGTCCTTGAACGCCGTGGCTATCATTATCTCGGCGTCGAACTGCTTAATGTAGTCGAAAATGTTTCGAAGCTCTTGCTTTGTGATCACGGTTATCGCAATGGCAATGACGTCTGCACGGTACTTTGCAATCACCCGCTTTATTTCGTTTCTGTCGCCCTCGACCAAAATATCGCTTATCGTGCTTCCTTCTTTCGCCTTGTCGTCGTCTATTAACGCTACGGGAATATAGCCGTCGGACGGGTTGTCCATCAATCTTTTAATAAGCGCGGCGCCCGTATACCCTGCGCCGTAGACAATAACGCGTTTTGCGCCCTTGACGCTCGAGCCCGATTTAAAAAGACTATGCTTAAGCGCATAGAAAAGTCTGCCCGACACCCTGTATACCGCCGCAAGCGCAAAGAAGATGAGATAAGCGTTCAAAACAAGCAAATTGGGAACGTTGTAGTTCGCGCCGCCTAAAGCAAACAACCCGCGGAATAAAAATCCGAATGCCAAGCTGATAATTCCGACCACCATAAGTCTGAGCAGCTCCATCATGCCGGCGTATTTCCAAATTACGCGGTAAATCTTGCCCACTCCCATAATTATGAGCGTAGTAATAAGGCACGGAATGCATAAAAGCATCGTCGCCAACCACTTTTGCGAGGAATAAATACCTATCGAGTCGAAAAGATACGCCAACGCAAAGGTTGCCATAAACAGAATTACGTCTATAAAAATCGGCAGAATGATTATCCTGCGTTCCTTAAAAATGCTCTTGATTTTCCAAAAGTTAGGTTTTTCCTTTTTCATAAGTTATCCTATCGTTTTTGCCGTTCCCTTATAAATTCGCTCACTGCGTCGCACATTTTCCCCGCGGCTTTCGGCAAAAATTCTTTATATTCGCCGACGGCGGAATCGTTGCCCACGTCGGAAATGCACTTAACCGCTACAAATTTTATCCCCGCCATATACGCGCAATGCGCAATAGCCCCGCTTTCCATATCGCAAACGGAGGCGTTGAAAGTATTTTTTATCTCGTCCTTTTTCTCTTTTATCGCAACGAACTGATCGCCGCACGCCGAAATCCCCGCCTTCATGCCGCTCTGAGCCTTTATTAATTCGGTACTCTCTGCGTCCGTCTCGAAAAATATCTTGTTTACCGTGCAAACGATACCTTTGGGATCGCCGAAAGCGGTAGTGTCGCAATCGTGCTGAACCGCGGCGGTCACCGCCACCAAATCGAGATGCTTTAAATTATCCGCCAAAGCTCCCGCCACGCCGAAATTAATAATGATTTCCGGACTGAATTTTTCAATCAAAAGGGCGGTGCCGAAGGCTGCGTTGACTTTGCCTATCCCGCATATAACGAGAACGACTTCCTCGTCGGCTATGTCGAAAAAGTAAAAACTTTTCCCAAAATACGTCTCCGTTTTTTTTGCAGCCACGATAAACGGAGCCGCCTCGCTCTCCATAGCTACGGATAAACCTATCATTTGCCCTTCCTCTTTTATTTATCTTATATACATTAAAATATATCATTAATCACGCGCGATTGTCAACAGATAATTTTTATTCCGCCACCCGCCCGCTTTGAAACCGCTTAAATCGCACGAAAATGCGCAAAATACACACTACATTTCCAAACTGTTATCTTTTAGTAGGAAGTCCAAAACGTTCATAATAACGTAGCCCTTCTCATTTCTCCACAGCTTGGTCCTGTCTTGCGTAATAAT
>CAZEOJ010000200.1:0-1778 GCA_964513825.1 uncultured Bacteroidaceae bacterium | reverse complement strand
CCTCCAGCAGCAGCGTGAAGCGATACTCCCGCAGGACGTTCGCTCCGCTGCGAATCTCCTCCGCCAGGGGCGAGGCCAGAAACCGCTCCAGAGCCGGGATGTCCACCGCCGCGGCCTGTTCCGCCGTCAGCAGGGCCTTTTCCGCCATGGCCGCCACCTGGGCCGCCGCGTCCCGGTTCTCAAAGTCCAGGTACTGGAGGGCCAGATGCACCGCGGTGCCCCACTCCGCCGGAGTAAGTCCCCGGCTCTCCCGCCGGAATCTCGGCTGGGACAGGGGGCGGAGGTAGGGCGTGCGGGCGGCGTTCTCCGCGATCTCCTCGTCCAGGGCCCGCCCCTTGAGCTGCGTGGCGGTGATCTTGGCGGGAAGCCGGGTCTCCCGGCTGTAGGGATAGGCAAACTCCAGCAGGCCGGGGTCAAAGTCCCCGGTCTCCGCCGCCTCTCCCTCCCGGAGCACTTCGACGGCGGCGCAGGGACGGAAGTCCTCGCTGTCGTGGACGAACACACGCCAGGGGGCGTCGTCCCCGGCACAAGGCTCCGCCGCCTCCGCCTCCGCAAAGGCCCGCAGGGCCGCCGCCTCCGGGCGGCACAGCAGGGGCAGCAGCAGCCAGTCCCCAAAGGACTTGGCGGACGATGCCGTCTCCGGCAGCACCGGGCAGGAGGCCATGGCGGCCAGCTTTTTCAGCCGCCCCTCCGCGTGGTACATGGCGTCCACCAGAATCAGCTTCTCCTTGGGCCGGGTCATGGCCACGTACAGGATTCGCTGCTCCTCCGCCAGGTTCTCCCGCCGCAGCTTCTCCTCCACCGCCCGCCGGGCCAGGGTGGGATACTGAATCTTTCTCTCCAGGTCCACCCGCCGGGGGCCCAGGCCCATCTCCGGGTGGACCAGCACGGGGGTGTCAAAGTCCTGCCGGGAGAAGGCGTGGTCCAGGTCCGCCAGGATGACGATGGGGAACTCCAGCCCCTTGGACTTGTGGATGCTCATGATCCGCACCCCGTTGACCGGTGCGGAGATGGCGGCAGGGGGCGCCTCCCCGGCCTCCAGCAGCCGCCGCAGGTGGGCGACGAAGGCAAAAAGCCCCCGGTAGCCGCCGCTCTCAAACCGCTCCGCCTGACGGCTCAGGGCGATGAGATTCTCCCTTCGCTCCGCGCCCCGGTCCATAGCGCCGAAGACGCCCAGCACGTTCAGCTCATTGTAGATGTGCCACACCAGCCGGTGGACGTCCATGTCCCAGGCCGCCTGCCGCAATGCTGTCAGGGTCTCCAGGAAGCCTAAGCAGTCCGCCCCGCCGTCGGCCTTCACCGCGTCGTAGAAGTCCCCCTCTTTGTCACCGCTGCGAATCTCCGCCAGCCGGTCCGGCGTGAAGCCGAAGAGGGGCGAGCGCAGCACGGCGATCAGCGGCACGTCCTGCCGGGGGTTGTCCACCAGGGACAGCAGGGCCACCATCACGGAGACCTCCATGGTCTCAAAGAAGTCCTCGCTCTCGTCAAAGGAGCAGGGCACGTCCCGCTCCGCCAGTGCCTGGGCAAAGGCAGCCAGGCGGCTTCCGGGGGAGCGCATCAAAATCACGATGTCCTTCGGACGGCAGGGGCGGAAGGTCCCGTCCTCCTCCGTCACGGGGTATCCCTCGTCCAGCAGCTGCCGGATGCGCGAGGCCACAAACCGGGCCTCCGCCGTCAGCTTTTTCACCGGGCGGCCGTTCTCCGCGGACCGCTGGCGGGCGGAGCTCAGATGAAACTCCGTTTCGCAGTCCCGCCGATCCGGGGAGTAGTGCGCTCCG
>CAZEOJ010000199.1:0-1788 GCA_964513825.1 uncultured Bacteroidaceae bacterium | reverse complement strand
CCACGCCCACGCGGTCGGCATCGGGGTCGGTGGCGATGACAAGCTGCGCCTGTTCGCGCTTGGCAAGCTCAATGGCCGGCATCATGGCCGCCCGCTCCTCGGGATTGGGAGAAGCCACGGTGCTGAAATTTCCGTCCGGCACCATTTGCTCGGGCACGCAGATCACGTTCTCAAACCCCCAGCGGCGCAACGCCCTGGGCACCATCGTCATGCCCGTGCCGTGCAGGGGCGTGTAGACGATTTTCATCCGCTTCTGCGCGGCAATCACCTTAGGCTGCAACGAAAGGGAGGAAACCTTGTCCAGATAGGCGTTGTCCAATTCCTCGTCAATATAGTGGATGCGGCTCTCGCCTCCCTGCATCTTCACCTCGTCGAGCGAATGCAGCGCGGCCACCTCCTTCATCACGTTCTTGTCGTGCGGCGCCACCAGCTGGCCTCCGTCCTTGCCGTAGGCCTTGTAGCCGTTGTATTCCTTGGGGTTGTGACTGGCGGTCACCATGACGCCACCGCAGCAACCGTAGTGACGCACGGCATACGAAAGCACGGGCGTGGGACGCATACCCGTAAACAGATAGACCTCGAAGCCGTTGGCAGCGAACACTTTCGCCGTGGTGAGCGCGAATTCCGAACTGCCGTTGCGGCAATCGTACGATACCGCCACCTTGCGCGCCAGCCCCTCGGCGGCGCACTGCTTATCGAGATAGTTGGCGAAACCCTGCGTGGCCAACGCCACTACATAGACATTCATGCGGTTCGTGCCCACGCCTAAGATGCCGCGCAAGCCTCCCGTACCGAATTCCAGATCGCGATAGAACGCTTCCGCGCATTCCTCGGGTCTGTTCTCCAACATCGCCGCCACCTCTTGGCGTGTCTTTTCGTCGTAAGGCGCCTGCGTCCATACCGACGCCCTTTGTCTTATCCGTTCCTCCATACGTATTGCCTTTCTTGGTTTATACCTCGCTAATTTACAAAAAAGCAGCCAATCACACCACCTCGGCCACCACAAAGGTGCTGCCGCCGATATAAATGAGGTCGTCGGGAGCGGCCAGGGAGCGCGCCTGCGTCAAGGCCTGGCGCACCGTGGAAAAAGCCTCTCCTTTCAAGCCACATTCTCCCGCCTTCTGTTGCAGGACATGCACATCCAATGCCCTCTGCTGCGGAGCCTGACAGAAATAATACGCGGCGTCTTTCGGCAGCAGGGCGAGGATATGCGCGATGTCCTTGTCGCCCACCATGCCCCACACGATATGCAGCCTGCGGTGCGGCGTGCGGGCAATCTGCTCCAATACCAGACGGATGCCGCCCTCGTTATGTCCCGTATCGCAATAGGTGAGCGGTGCGGATGCCAATCTTTGCCAACGCCCCGCCAACCCGGTGCTTTCAGCGGCCCGCGCCAGCCCCTCCGCCAAAGCCTCGTCCGGAATCGTAAACGTCTTGCGGAGCGAATCCACGGCGGCGAGCACGCTCACCACGTTTTTCCCCTCGTAGGTGCCGCCCGCCAGATCGCAACGCCAGCCCGAACCGTAAAGCGCCCCGTTCTTATATGCGTCGAAAGTAAAGGCGGTGCCCTCGTTGCCTATATTCCGCAACGAAAAGACACGGTCGGCGTAGCACAGCGGCGCGCCGCATCCGGCGGCCTTGCGCTCGAACACCTCCCGCACCTCCTCCTGGCTCTCGCCTATCACCACCGGCACCCCCGCCTTGATGATTCCCGCCTTTTCGCCCGCAATCTTGGGCAAGGTGTCGCCCAAGAACTGCATGTGGTCGGGACTGATGTTGGTTATCAGG
>CAZEOJ010000198.1:0-1810 GCA_964513825.1 uncultured Bacteroidaceae bacterium | reverse complement strand
AATGACAAAAGACATTTCTTCATCATAGTAATATGTTTAATAAAACATTATCTTGTTTCCGTCTTTCCTTTCCGCCTCGCTTCGGAATATGCTTCGGAAGCGAACAAACCACAATTATATTAAATAAGTTTAAGAAATCAAAATCTTTTAACAAATTTTTTTCAATCATTCGACACACCGTTTATTTTTACAGCAAGTTTACAGCAAGCAATTATATTAAATAAAAGTCAAACCGCAAAACGGGTTTCGCAAAAATTTTTCGTGTTATTTTATAATCGATTGAAAAATAGTGTCGGAAAGTCTTGCGGAACGGCCCGAAAGTGCATACCTTTGCAGGCTTATGGAAAATATGAAAGAAAAGGAAGCGAAGATAGAGGCGTTTGTGGAGGGGCAGCTCGCGCCCGCCTTGGACAGAAAATGTTCGGCCACCGTCACTTTCTACGGCTTTTCGGACGAGGGAAAGGCCAAGATGGGGCTCAAGACCTCTTGCGGAAACTGTCCCCGCGCACGGGCTACCATTCTGCAGAGCGTCAAGGTGGCGCTCAAGACCGCTTTTCCCGAAATTCCCGATGTGGAGCCTATATATTGGTAAAAGATATGATAAAGTTCAGGAAAGAGAGGGTCGGGATGCTGTACGGCGTGCTGTTTATCGCCGTGTTGTCGTGCGCGGCCTTTCTTATCGCCGGGTTGCCGTTTGTAAAGAAACTGTCGTTCAGCCCGCTCATTGTGGGCATCTTGTTGGGCATGGTCTATGCCAATACGTGGCGCAAGCGTCTGCCGGAATCGTGGGTTCCGGGCATTCAGTTCAGTGCCAAACAGTTGTTGCGCCTGGGCATTATCCTCTACGGTTTCCGTCTCACGATAGCCAATATCGTGGAGGTGGGGTGGAGCGCCTTGGCTGTGGATGCCGTTATTGTGGTCGGTACCATTTTCTTAGGGGTTCTGTTCGGCAGGATGCTCAAAATGGACCGCGACACGGCTCTGCTCACTTCGGTGGGCAGTTCCATCTGTGGGGCGGCGGCGGTGCTGGGTGCGGACGCCACGATAAAGCCGCAGCCTTATAAGACGGCGGTGGCGGTTTCTACGGTGGTGATATTCGGCACGATCTCTATGTTCCTCTATCCGGTTCTGTACCGCAACGGCTGGCTGGGGTTGGATCCGCAGCAAATGGGGCTCTATACGGGGGCTACCTTGCACGAGGTGGCGCATGTGGTGGGTGCGGGCAACGCTATGGGAACCGAGATTCAGGACACGGCCACTATCGTCAAGATGATACGGGTCATCATGCTGGTTCCGGTCTTGTTGGTGATGGCCTTTACGGTCCGTCCTCAGGAGGAGACCGCCGGTCCGCAACCTTTGTCGCAGGGCAGGAAAGGCAAAATCGCCGTTCCTTGGTTCGCGTTCATCTTCTTGGTGGTGATAGGCTTCAATTCGCTCGATTTGTTGCCCTCCGCCTGCATCGGCTATATCAACGCTTTCGATACGTTCCTTTTGACGATGGCCATGACCGCCTTGGGTACCGAGACGAGCTTCGACAAGTTCAAGAAGGCCGGTCCGCGCCCTTTTCTGCTGGCGTTCTTGCTTTATGTATGGCTCCTTGCAGGGGGTTACGCACTGGTCCGCTACCTGGCTCCTCTGCTGTGAGGTGTTTTTTTCTGCGGCACAAAGTTTGCAAAAACATAAAAAAGATGTAACTTTGCGCTCCTTTCGGAAAGGCACCGTAGCTCAACTGAATAGAGCATCTGACTACGGATCAGAAGGTTGCGGGTTTGAATCCCACCGGTGTCACAACATTTCATAACGGTCGCCC
>CAZEOJ010000197.1:0-1868 GCA_964513825.1 uncultured Bacteroidaceae bacterium | reverse complement strand
GGCGAGGGTTTTCTCAGAAGCAAAATTTTATTACCTTTGCGCTCCTTAAATTCGCCCGATTATGGCAAAGACGGCAAACGCATACCGTTTGGCTTTTTCCGGACTGGAAGACGGCCTCCATACGTTCGAATACGTTTTGGACGGGCGGTTTATGGACTTGTTCGCGGAGGATGCGGACGGACAGGCGGACGACGCCCTGCCGTTCCACAATCCCGAGGTCGAGGTACGGGTGACCCTGCACAAGGGCGAGCGCCTTATGGAACTGCACTTCGACTTTGAAGGACAGGCGTTTACAACCTGCGACCGTTGCCTGCGCGAAGTGGCTTTCGAGGTGGAGCGACACGAAGACATCTTTGTGAAGACGACCTCCGAAAAGAATGCGCAAACACAAGACGATGAGGATGTTTGGTGGATTACCGAAGCCGAGTCGGAATTGGATCTCGCGGACTATTTCCGCGAAGTGTTGATTTTGGCGCGCCCCATGCAGTGTTTCTGCCCCGACAAGGCCGACGGAACCCCCGGGTGCGACCCCGCCATGTTGGCGCTGTATGCCGAAAAGGAAGAAACGGAAGAGCCCGGGAACGATCCCCGTTGGGACGCACTCAAGGCTCTGAAAGATAAAATGGATGATTAACATAAAATTATAAAGTTATGCCTAATCCTAAATGGAGGTTCTCCAAGACCAGAACCCGCAAGAGAAGGACTCACGACAAGTTGGAAATGCCGCAATTGGGAACCTGCAGCAACTGCGGTTCGCCCGTGCTCTATCACCACGTATGCGGCGAATGCGGCTACTACCGCGGCAAACAGGTAATGGAGACCAACGCTCCCAAAGCCTAAGCCCTCAGGAATGAAATTCGGCTTGGATGTACTCGGGGGCGACTATGCTCCCGACGCTACCATAGACGGCGCGATAGAGGCGTTGGCCGAAATCGGCGGGGACAACCGTATCGTGTTGCTCGGCCCCGAGCCTCTTATCGTGGAGGCTCTCCGCAAGCGTAACGTATCGCCCGACCGTTTCGACATCTCGCATCAACCCGACTGCATCGCCATGGACGAGAAGCCCCTCAAGGCGCTCGCCGAAAAACCCGATTCGGGCATGGTGGCAGGTCTGCGCATGTTGGCCAAGGGCGAGTTGGATGCCTTTGCCAGCGCGGGCAATTCGGGCGCGTTGTTGGCCGGAGCGGTGACGATCGTCAAGTGTCTGCCGGGTGTGTTGCGCCCCTGCACGTGTGCCTGGGTGCCGCAGGAAGACTCCGACAACTACAGCCTTTTGGTCGATATCGGGACCACACCCGATGCCAAACCGGAGGTGATGGTTCAGTTCGGCATCATCGGAAGCGTCTATTCCAAGTATATCTTAGGGCACGAGAATCCGCGGGTGGCCCTGATGAACGTAGGCACCGAAGACGGGAAAGGCAACCTGCAATGCCAGGCGAGCTTCCCGCTTCTCAAAGCCTGTCCTTATATCAATTTCGAAGGCAATCTCGAACCCCGCGATTTATTTAAAAACAAAGCAGAAGTATTTGTTGCAGACGGATTTGTGGGCAATGTCCTGATAAAGATCATCGAGACATTCTATATGATGTTGCGCAAGAATGGCGGAAGCAATCCGCTGTCCGACCGTCTCAACTACGAAATTTACGGGGGCAGTCCCATTCTGGGTGTCAACGCGCCCGTAATTTTGGGTCATGGCATATCCTCTCCCCGCGCCATCAAGAATATGTTGGTGCAGTCCAAGCGTATGTGCGAGGAGGGTGTGGTGGATATGTTGCGACAGGTTACATTTTGATATGGAAAAGATATATGCAGCCATAACGGGCGTGGGCTGTTACCTGCCCGATTATGTGCTTACCAACGATGAATTG
>CAZEOJ010000196.1:0-1896 GCA_964513825.1 uncultured Bacteroidaceae bacterium | reverse complement strand
GTAGGTGGAGAAGCCGGCCGGGACGAGGCGTTCTTCGGCAAGAAGCGTCTCCCACAGACGGGAGACCGCTTCTTGCCGCTCTGCGGGAAATGCATCGAGCAATTCCCGCAGAGAACGCGGCCTTTCCGATAGAAACGGCCTGATTCTTTCGAGCAAAGACGCTTGCAGGGCGGGGGAGAAATCCACCGCCCTTTTTTCGAGACACACATCACAGAACCCGCAATTCTCTTTCAAATCCTCCCCGAAATACTGAATCAGATAACGGTTCCGGCACAAAGAACGCTCCCGCACATACCCTATCACCGCATCCAACTTGCGCCTTGCGTTCTCCTTACGCAACAGATAGGTCTCGGGCGAAAGCATGTACCTGCCCCCCTTGCGCCTCTCGCGCGTAAAGGCAAGGCTCGCCCCCTGCGACACAGGCGTATAGTCCAACACATCCTCCTGCTGCAACCGCATCAGCAAAGCCTTCACATCCCCCTCGCTGCGCGCGATGCCCTTGGCGATCTCGGTTTCGGAAACCGGCATGAAGTCGGAAAAGAGGCGGCCGCCGTAACGACGCATGAGAAACTGCAACAACGGAGCAAAGGCCGCATGTTCCACCTCGTAGCGATAAAAAGTGTCGTAGGAGCACCGAAGGTGCACGCGGCTCGCTTCGCTCGCCGCGTCCGACAACCGCACATACCCCTCCTTCTCCAAGAACGACAAGGCCGAAAAACATTCGGAAGCCGGAAAACGGTAGGCAAGACAGAACTCGCGCAGGTTGAACGCGAACACCGAGCCCTCGCCCGCGCCGGGCGCCAACTGGAAATAGTTGCAGAGCGCCTCGTACACCCGGGCGATGAAGTCGGTGGAAGGATAGGACTTGGCAAAATTCTCCTCCGCGTCCACAAGGTCGGAAGGGTGGTGGAGCATCAACGCAAAAGCCCGCTTCTCGTCGCGCCCGGCGCGCCCCGCCTCCTGAAAATACGCCTCCAAGGTGTCGGGCATATCCCAATGCACCACCCAACGGACATCGGGTTTGTCGATGCCCATGCCGAAAGCGTTGGTCGCCACCATCACCCGCACCTTGTCGTCTATCCACGCCTGCTGCCGCGCGTTCCTTTCCTCGTGCGACAGACCCGCATGATAGGCCGTGGCCGGGATGCCCCGCTCCTGCAAGGCCGAGGCGATTTCGCCCGTCTTGCGGCGGGAACGCACATAGACGATGCCGCAACCCTTTATCTTGCGCGCGATACGCTCCATGCGCCCCATTTTGTCCTCGTCGTAGATAACGCTGTAAATCAGATTCTCGCGCCTGAAACTCTTCTGAAAGACCTTGTGCGGCGAAATCTGCAACTTGTTCTGAATGTCCTCCACCACATCGGGCGTGGCCGTGGCGGTGAGCGCCAAGAGCGGCACCAAGGGAAAATAGCGGCGCAGTTCGGCGATGCGCAGGTAGGGCGGACGGAAATCGTAGCCCCACTGCGAGATGCAGTGCGCCTCGTCCACCGCCAGCAGACATACCTGCATCTTTTCGAAATGCGCGCGGAAAGCCGCGCTGGTGCACCGCTCGGGCGAAACGTAAAGGAATTTGAGCCGGCCGTGAACCGCCGCGTTCAGAATCCACTCGGCTTCTTGGGTAGTCTGACCGCTGTAAAGGGTTTCGGCGGCGATGCCCCGTTTTTTGAGATTCTCTACCTGGTCTTTCATTAAAGCGATGAGGGGCGATATGACGATGCATATTCCCCTCATGGCCAATGCCGGCACCTGAAAACAGATGGATTTTCCCCCGCCGGTAGGGAGGAGGGCCAGCGCGTCCCGCCCTTGCAGCACATGACGGATGATGTCTTCCTGCAAGGGCCGGAACTGTGCGTAGCCCCAGTAATCCGAAAGGATTTTGTGAATATCGCTACT
>CAZEOJ010000195.1:0-1899 GCA_964513825.1 uncultured Bacteroidaceae bacterium | reverse complement strand
TTAACCATTTTATAGATCTCAGAGAGACCATAGGTGTCCTCTAAAAATCCCTCATCAGCAGTTTCAAATATTTCTACGATTGCATCAGATACAATATCTTTTTTATTCTTGAATGCCCCTTTGGCCAGCGTGGTTATTATTACAGCAGCTACAGCACAGACTCCGACTACGGCAGCACCAAAAATAAGAGGTTTTGGGAGGCGTTTATTGGCTGGTTTGAGAACAGAAGTTCCTCCGATTGGCTTACCAGTTTCCGGATCAAAAAGGTCAGGAGCTTCGGTTTTAGAAGCAGAGGTCAGGGTGTTCTGATTCAATGGCTCCCCTGTCTCCGGGTCAAAAAGATCAGGAGCTTCGGTTTCAGAAGTAGGACTCAATGGCTCCCCTGTCTCCGGGTCAAATCGAATAGGACTTTCGTCTTCAACAGCAGAAGTCTGATTGTTGATATCTAAAGGTTTTCCGGTTTCCGTATCGAATAAAAAAACTTCATTACTCATATGTATACCCTCCTTGAAATTAAAATCATTAGTAATATGGTTGCCAGGTTATCTCAACATCATAAAGATGCCTTGATTCCCCTAAAGCCAAGTCACCAGCATATTGCGGAAATTTCCATTTCCCATCAGCACCTTTTTTCAGAATATATTCAGGAAACTGATTAACAACGGCCCAAATGCGAAGTTGTGTGTTATCACTTAACTCGTCAAGATAATAGTAATTGCTGAGATAAACCAAAGCATCCTGAGCCATGGTGCGTGCGCTTGTTTTTATGTCTCCATAAACTTCATCATAAATAACATCATAGCTTTCACTTGATTTCAGACGGATTGTATTTTCATCTTCTACAATAATATCTGTAACATAATACTCCATCAGAGTTTCTGCCGTGACATTGGAGAATCCGCCGCTTACCTGTTTTTGCATCTGCCATTGAATAGACCATCGGTCTTCAGGATCTACGGTGTCATCTACATATTTTCTAAGCTGGTCATAATAATGATTGTTCATATCAATGATGTAGCTTCTCAGATAGCTTCCCAGAAGAGAATCAAACAGTTCATTGCCTGGATTTGCTGTCATGACGGTCTCACCGCCCAAAGACTGGTTTTGGACGTATACAGAGATTTCTTTATTCTGGGTAATACCTGCTGTCCCATCCTCTGTATATTCCAATACATAGTATTCCTTTAACTGGCGATAAATTTGGTTATAAAATTCACTCATGTCCATGCTGAACTGAGACAGATTTTTAAAGCTTCCTCCTGAAGCTTGGGCAATCATTCTCAGGGAGTCGTCTTCAGCCGATGTAGAACTGTCACCGATTCGAACAATAAATACGGGAATATGATATCTGGACACCACATCAACTACATCCTGGGCAGAATTATAACTGCCTACATCCATTCCGTCTGTAAAAGCAATGACACATTTGGCGCCTTCCTGTCCGGAACTATCCTGGACACCATATATAATGGAATCGTACAATTTAGTCTGTCCAGTAGGAGTATAGCTATTAATAGTGTTATTCAGTAATGAAATGTCATCAGAAAAGTATCCGGATTTATCAATGATACTATTAAACTGAGTTAATTTTACCCGGTCGCCTGCAGAAAACTGTACAGTATATAAGAAGTTGCACATAATATTTTTGGCAGCAGCCATATTTGCTCCTTCCATGCTGCCGCTGGTGTCAGCTAAAAGATTGATGTTAAGTCGTTCATTTTCGTTCATAAGAACAGCCTTATCAACAGAACGTTTCAGGAAATCTCCGGTTCCGGCATCTCGCTCGGATATGTAAAACATATTAGGAGATAATTCCTTTACGGAAGCACCAGTGGAGCTTTCTTTGATATCCAAATATAAGCGCACCGTGGGATATTCAGTAAAATCATACTGCATTAC
>CAZEOJ010000194.1:0-1922 GCA_964513825.1 uncultured Bacteroidaceae bacterium | reverse complement strand
CTTTTTCCCCTATGCCACCCAAGGCGTGCCATATTGTCAGTGTATGTTTTTTTCCCTACCTTTGCGCCCTTTATACAAGATAGAGATGAACAAGCAAAACGTCATCGGACTGGTCCTTATCTTTTTCGTGCTGTTGGGTTTCTCCTATTGGCAGACGGCCCGCATGGAAAAGCAACGCAAGGCTCAGACCGAACAGGTGGTGAAAGAAGCCGCCGAACAAGCGGGCGCGGCACAGGAGGCCGCCGAAAACGCCACCGCCTCCATAGATACCGCAGCCTCGGGCTCCATAAACGCTCCCGCCACCCCGGTCGACGACGGCAATCCGTTTTCGGCGGCCATGCAGGGAGAGGAAGAACACCACACGCTTAAAAACGAGGTATTTACCCTCGATTTCAACACCAAGGGCGGCCGCATCGCCGGCATCACGCTTCACGATTACCTCACCTATAAGAAAGAGGCGCTGACCCTTTTCGACGAAGAGCGCACCGAATTCTATCTGCGTTTCTTTGCCATGAACCGCAGCGTGCGCACCGACCAGTGTTATTTTGAATGGGTGGCGCCCGAGCGCGACAGCGTGGGCGGCAACGACAGCCTCGTGGCCCGTATGCGCCTCTACCCCAACGCCGACACCACCCGCTATTTAGAATGGGTGTACACGGTTCGCGGCAACGATTACCGCATCGGGATAGACCTCAATCTGGTCAATACCCAGGATCTGATCGCTTCCAACACGCCTTTCGTCGACCTTATCTGGAACACCCGTCTGGAAGCGCTCGAAAAGGGCAAGCGGATGGAGGAGACCTACACCACGGTCTACTACAAGCCTGTTTCGGACAAGGTGCAGAATCTCAAGAAGAACCGCGACGATGCGGAAACCCTCTCCACGCCCTCGCGCTGGATTTCGTTCAAGCAGCAGTTTTTCTCCACCGCCCTCATCGCCGACGAAAGTTTTGCCACCGCCGACCTGCGTTGCTATACCCGCCGTCAGGCCGACCCCGACTATCTGAAAGATTGCGAGGCCAATATCGGTATCCCCTACGACGGACTGCCCCGACAGAGCGTGCGCATGGAACTGTTTGCGGGCCCCAATAAATACCGTATCCTGCAATCCTACGACCTCGACCTCGAAAAACAGATTTTCCTCGGCGATTTCTTCCTCACGCGCTGGATAAGCCGTTGGGCGGTGATTCCCGTATTCGACTTTCTGGAATCCAAAGGCCTGCGCTATGGCCTCATCATCCTTATACTCACCATCTTGCTGAAGATTGTGATTTTCCCCTTCACCTACAAGTCCTATGTTTCCTCGGCCAAGATGCGGGTGATTCAGCCGGAGGTCAAGGCGTTGGATGCGAAATATCCCAAGCAGGAACAGGCCATGGACAAGCAGAAGGCGGTGATGAGCCTTTATAAGAAAGCGGGCATCAGTCCTATGGCGGGCTGTCTGCCCATGCTTTTCCAGCTTCCCATCATCATGGCGATGTTCCGCTTCTTCCCCGCCGCCATCGAGTTGCGGCAGCAGCCTTTCCTGTGGGTGGACGACCTTTCGAGTTACGATGTGCTCTTCTACCTGCCTTTCCGCATTCCCGCCTATGGTTCGCACGTGAGCGCCTTCGCGTTGATGATGGCCGTCACCAACCTGCTCTATACCCGCATCACGATGAAGATGCAGTCTTCGGGCAACACCATGCCGGGCATGAAGTTCATGATGTATGTGATGCCGATCATGTTCCTCGGCCTGCTCAACAGCTACCCCGTGGCCCTGAACTACTACTATACGATTTCCACCCTCATCACGTTCCTGCAGATGTTCCTCATCCGCAGGCTCATCGACGATGACAAGGTGCGGGCCCGCATTCAGGAGAACAAGAAGAAGCCCGTCAAGAAATCGAAGTTCCAGCTCCGGCTGGAGGAGATGGCCCGCC
>CAZEOJ010000193.1:0-1927 GCA_964513825.1 uncultured Bacteroidaceae bacterium | reverse complement strand
TATGAACGATATTCTTCATCCTGAACAAAACAACCTCACAGGCACCGACAAAGAGTTGGAAAAAGCCCTGCGCCCTTCCGGTTTCGACAGTTTCCAAGGGCAGGAAGGCGTAACGGGCAACCTCAAGGTGTTTGTCATGGCCGCGCGTCAACGCCAGGAGGCCTTGGACCATGTGCTGTTGCACGGCCCTCCGGGTCTGGGCAAGACCACCCTTTCGTATATCATCGCCAACGAACTGGGCGTAGGCATCAAGACCACCTCCGGCCCCGTGTTGGACAAACCGGGCGAACTGGCGGGGCTTCTCACCAGTCTCGAACCCAACGACGTGCTGTTTATCGACGAAATACACCGTCTTTCTTCCGTGGTGGAAGAATACTTGTATTCGGCTATGGAGGATTTCAAAATCGACATCATGATCGACAGCGGCCCCAACGCCCGCAGCGTGCAGATAGGCCTGAACCCCTTTACGCTTATCGGCGCCACCACCCGTTCAGGGTTGCTCACCTCCCCCTTGCGTTCCCGTTTCGGCATCAACGCCCGACTGAGCTATTACGATGCCGCCACGCTTCAAAAAATCATACGCCGCTCGGCAGGATTGCTCAACGTGGATATAGACGAAGACGCCGCCTACGAAATCGCGCGCCGCAGCCGTGGCACGCCGCGTATCGCCAACCTGCTCTTGCGCCGTGTGCGCGACTTCGCGCAGGTAAAAGGCAACGGTTCGGTGGAAATCGACATCACCCGCCATGCCTTGGACGCGCTCAACGTGGATAAGTTCGGCCTGGACGAAATGGACAACCGCATCCTGCTCACCATCATCGACAAGTTCAAGGGCGGCCCGGTGGGTGTGAACACCATCGCCACCGCCGTGGGCGAAGACCCCGGCACGTTGGAGGAAGTCTACGAACCCTATCTGATTCAAGAAGGTTTCCTGATGCGCACGCCCCGCGGACGGGAAGTGACCCCGCTTGCCTACCGCCATTTGGGAAGAACGCCCCGACAGGTGGAGAACATGCTTTTCGACTGATATGCTGTTGCGTTCCGACAGCCTTAAAGAGAGGGCAAGAAAACTGCAGATAGACCGTATCGGAATCGCCGCTGTAAAGCCGGTCGAGACTTCCGCCCAAGACACTTTTCTGCGTTATCTAGCGCAAGGACGGCAGGCGCAGATGCACTATCTGGAACGCCACCTCGAAAAACGTTTCGACCCCGCCCTTTTGTTGCCCGATGCCCGAAGCATGGTCGTGATTCTTTGCAGTTACGCCCAAGCCGAAGACACGCCCCGCCATCCGCATATCTCACTCTACGCACAGGGAAAAGACTATCATCTTTACGTAAAGGAAAAGCTGAACGCGCTTGCCGAGCTTCTGCCGCCCGGCTCTTTCCGTTGCTTCTGCGACACCGCGCCCGTGCTGGAGAAATACTGGGCGGAGCAGGCCGGATTAGGCGTTATCGGCAGAAATTCGCTCTTGCTCAACCCCGACTTCGGTTCTTATTGCTTTATAGGAATTCTGTTGACCCAAGCCGTCTTTGACCGTTACGACAAACCGTTGTACGAAAACCCCGACTTTGCGCATCCTTGCACGGATTGCAGGCGTTGCGAGGAGGCGTGTCCGGCAGGGACGCTGCAAGACGGATTGGATGCCAACCGCTGTCTTTCCTATCTCACGATTGAACACAAAGGCGAACGCCCTCCCCTGCCCGCTCCCGGCTGGTTCGGCTGCGACCGCTGCCAAAAGGCCTGTCCCGCCAACCGTGCCATTGTCCTGCCGGGGCATACGGAGTTCCGCGCCTCAGAAAACTTGCTGGCACTTACCGAAGACAGTATCTTGAATATGGCGCAGGACGAATTTGAAAGACAATTCGGCGATTCGCCCCTCGCACGCGCCGGCTTGGAGGGATTGCAAAAGAACATCCTTGCCCAACC
>CAZEOJ010000192.1:0-1928 GCA_964513825.1 uncultured Bacteroidaceae bacterium | reverse complement strand
GTCGCGGAGCGACAAGCGTGGAGCAAAAAAAGAGCTTCCACGCAGCCCCCGCGCGGTAGGGCTTACTTAATAAATAGTAAACAGTAAATAATAAACAGTAAATAAAGTATGCTCATTATCGGAATTACAGGAACCTTAGGCGCCGGCAAAGGCACCGTCGTGGACTACCTCCGCACCCAACGCAACTTCGCCTACTACTCCGTCCGCCAATTCCTGACGGAAGAAGTGCAACGCCGCGGCATGGAACCCAACCGCGACTCCTTCGTCACGGTAGCCAACGACCTCCGCGCCCACCACTCCCCCTCCTATATCGTGGACGAACTCTACGAACGCGCCGCCAAGAACGGCACCAACGCCATTATCGAAAGCATCCGCGCCACCGGAGAAGTGGAATCCCTGCGCAAAAAAGGCTCCTTCGTGCTGCTGGCCGTCGACGCCGATCCCCGCACCCGCTACGAACGCATCAAACTCCGCGGCTCGGAAACCGACCACATCGACTACGACACCTTCGTGGCCAACGAAAAACGCGAATTCGACAACCCCGACCCCAATAAACAGAACCTGCAAGCCTGTATGCGCATGGCCGACATCACCCTGCTCAACAACGGCAGCATGGAACAGCTGCACGCCGAAGTCGACCGTTTTCTGGGGGAGCTGAAAGATGACGCACCGGCTCACCGGCGCCCCTCCTGGGACGAATACTTTATGGATTTGTGCCACAGCGTGGCCCTCAGGGCCACCTGCAACCGCGGACGGAGCGGGTGCGTCATCGTCAAGGACCGGCAGATCTTAGTGAGCGGCTATGTCGGCTCCCCCTCCCACCTGCCCCACTGCGACGAAGTAGGTCACCTCTTCCGCAAGACCCTCCACGAAGACGGCACCGTCTCCACCCATTGCGTGCGCACCGTCCATGCCGAACAGAACGCCATCTGCCAGGCCGCCCGCCGAGGGGTGGGTCTTGAAGGCGGCACCCTCTACTGCACCATGACCCCCTGCCGCACCTGCGCCATGCTCATCATCAACTGCGGCATCCAACGCGTGGTGGCCGACTATAAATACCACGCCGGCGCCGAATCGGAGGAAATGTTCCGCCAGGCCGGCGTCACCCTCGACTATATCCACAACGAAGTACTTGAATATCAAAATAAATAACATGGCGACACGCGCGTTTTCCTCACGATTCCTTGCCCCGCTCCTCCTGTCGGGCACCCTCCTGCCGAGCGCCTGCGAAAGCCCGAAGAACCACCTCGACCAAACCCACTACGAAGTATATGCAGGCGAGACCTTCCGCTTGAAAGGCCATTTCGCCTCCGTTTCCTGGGAAATCGCCAACGAATTTGTGGTGAAGCAGCAAGGCGAGGACGAAGAAGAATTTATCGGACTTCACGTAGGGGAAACCCGCGTCCGCGACAAGTATGCCGCCGATTTCGGCTTTACCGTGGAGGTGAAACCGAGATATTCCTATTACATAGAGCCTTTTATGGGTTGGGATATCTCGCAGGACAGCCTCGTCAGGCTCTTCGGCCTGCCCTACATGACCGATGATCTGGCCGGCGTGCTCACCTACGAGAACCAAGGCGACGGCGGGCAGGTTTCTACGTCTTACCTATTTGAGTTGCAGAATTTAGTAGGTTCCATCATGGTGGCCAACGCCTCTGCCGAAAGAAAACTCTACGACTTTCTCGCCGAACGCTATGCGATAGAGGACACCGAAGAGGAAGGCGTGAAAAGATTTTTCCGCCCCCAGGACGAAACCTCGATGAACCCGTGGATTAAGATTGTCGGCCTTATCGCCCACACCGACAAATACATATATGTCCTCTACGCTCCCTCTCAATACTATCTCGACAAAGCCCTCGAAGCGATTGATGACATCGATTTCTAAGATTACCTCACCGCCACTTTGAGGCGTTGGCCGTTGGCCACGA
>CAZEOJ010000191.1:0-1953 GCA_964513825.1 uncultured Bacteroidaceae bacterium | reverse complement strand
TACTTCCCCTTAGGATAGAAGGTGCATTTCCTGAACCGGATCTTATCGTACAGCCATATCTTGTTTGCTATGCTCCGGAAGATGAGACCAGATGGCCCTGGCTAGGACTGGAGAAAGACAGAATAAACCACATTTTGGAAGCGAAGTGCAGCGACACTTCATCTCCGGAAAAGAAGCCGAAAGACAGAATAAACCACATTGTGAAATCGAAGTACAGTCAACGTGGGCGGCGCCTGCGGCAAGTTTACAGAATAAACCACATTTCGGAATCGAAGGGCTGTCCTTGTTTCGAGGAAAGAAAGGTTATTTGTTTTAGTTTATGTGAGGGACGGGACAATAAATGGTTTCTGAAAGGAGATACCCTTTATACGGGATATGTATGGGAGACGGATTCCAACCGGATTCGGTTACGCACGATTCAGGAAACCTTGGATGATATTCATCCGACAGCGGCCCATATTATCAACAAATTGGATGAAACGTGTATCATTCCCGCCGAAAAAAGGCAAAAGATAGTCCGGATATTGGACGATGAAATTATCTCTCATTATCATCTCATGGTAGCCAATGGAGGTCTTTGTGGTGTCTCCCTGAATAACGAGGTATTTATAGCGATATTCGGGCATCGCGTTGTGCCTTGCGAGGAGGCGTATAGGGAGAGGGGAGAAGAGAATCAATACTACGGACCTATTTCATATCGCAGGGTTCCATACAAAAAAGATTGGTAGGTATGAATAACAGCGATGATGAAATTCATCACTCTGAATATTGAGCGGGGGTGCGGAAGTGGCGGGAATTGCCTTGCTTGTGGTAGGCGAGTCGGCATCCTGCGGCATGGATAAGGGCTTCGAGATGGGGAAGGAGGTCGTCGGCAGACTTCTCGATGCAGATTTTATGCGGATAGAGCACATAGCGGGAACGCGCGGAAAAGGGCGTGATATTGGGCATGATGACGTTGGCGGCGATGCGCAAAGCCGCTTCCCTGCCCTGCGGGTGCAGCGTGCCGAGGGCCGTGGTGGCCGCGATATTGATATCGGGCATCAGCAGACGCAACACCGCCCAGGCGTTGAGACAGAGCGCGTAGAGTTCCGCGGGGGGCAACAAGCGCGCGCGTTCCCGCCACAAGGGTGTCTGTTCGTGAGGGATATAAGGCCCCATCCCCACCATATCCACATCCATCTCTTTGAGAAAGAACAGGTCACGTGCCAACTGCTCCTCGTCTTGAAACGGCAGGCCTATCATCACCCCGCTTCCCACCTGATAGCCCGTGTCGCGGAGCGCCCGAAGGCAATCCAACCGTGTCTGAAAAACGTGGTCGGAGGGATGGATACGGGCGTACAGTTCGGGCGAGGAGGTTTCGATACGCAACAGATAGCGCAGGGCACCGGCTTTCTTCCATCGGGCGTAGGTGCGCGGCGTCTGTTCGCCCAAAGAGAGGGTGATGCCGAGCTCTCCTCCCGTGCGTTGCATGATTTCCCGCAAAAGGCTTTCGATGTCGGACACAAAGGCTTCGTCCTGTCTCTCGCCCGACTGCAACACCAACGAGCCGAAACCGCTCTTGTAGGCGTAGTCGGCGGCCTGCAACACCTCCTCGCGCGAGAGGGTGTAGCGTTCCTGCGACGTATTGCCCGACCGTATGCCGCAATAGTGGCAGTTCTTGCGGCAAAGGTTGGAATATTCGACCAAGCCGCGCAGATAGACCTCATCGCCCACATAGCGATGTTTTACCTGCTGCGCCGCATGATGCAGGCTTTCCGCGTCCTCTCCCCGCAAACGCAGCAGGGAGACCGCTTGTCCGATAGTGTCGAGGGTATAGTCCATACGTCAAAAATACAAATCTTGTTTATTTCCCGAAACTGAATAAATTTACACGCTGTAAGAACGCCCTCGGTGGGCTTGTTTTATAAAAATCCAATGCTATGGACTTATTCGAAAAAATCGGAAACGACATCA
>CAZEOJ010000190.1:0-1974 GCA_964513825.1 uncultured Bacteroidaceae bacterium | reverse complement strand
TCTTTCCTGAACGGGGAAGCCTTGTTCGAAAAGATATTCACCCAAAGCGCCGACGGCTCCACACGCGGAGGCTTAGGCCCTCTCTATGTGCGCAACTCCTGCATCTCGTGCCACCCCGGTTACGGACATGGCAAACGGCAGGAAGGCACGTTCAACGCCAACGAAATCGGCAACGGCTATCTGTTGGTGGTCTACGACGACAAGGACAACTACATCGCCTCGCTGACAGGTATGCCGCAACACTTTGCCGTAGCGCCTTTCAAGGCGCCGGTGGATCCCTCGCAGATACAGATTGCGTGGAAGAACCATACCGACGAATGGGGCAACAAGTTCGACGACGGCGAAACCTACGAACTCATCTATCCCGAAGTGAGCATCCCGCAGTCGGCCTATTACGTGGACCTGATGACCACCGACGGCCGCACGCTTTCGGCCGACGAGGTGAACCTCCGTCTGGAATCGACTATCGGCATCTACGGCACGGGCTTGCTCGACGCTATCGACGATGCCGACCTCAAGGCCGAATGGGCCAAGCAGGAAAGGGACGGATTCTGCCAAATGAACCCGGCCTTTTTCCAAAACGGGGAATGGGTCAAGCAATACGCCAACAACCGCCCTCAGGACGGGGGTACCGGAGAGCAGCATCCTTTCCGTTTCACCTATGCGCTGAGCCGTGGCCCGTTGCAGGATGCGGCCGGCAGCAACGCGTTCTGGAACATCACCAACGTGACGCGCTCCAACCGCCGCTATCACTACATGACCACCGCCTATGCCGAAAAAGCGTCGAAAGACGCACAAGTGCAGGAAAAATTCTACGATTACTTTCCCGAATACAAAACGGACAACGGCGTGGAGGCCGACATCTACAACTACCTCACCTCCACCGAACTGCCCGTTGAAGTGAGCGACAGCTACTTTACCGACCTCATGGTCTGGCACCGGGGGCTGGCCGTGCCTGCCGCGCGCAATCTGGACGACCAGGCGGTGCAGAAAGGCAAGGAACTGTTTAACCAAATCGGCTGCGCGTACTGCCACCGCCCCACTTGGACAACGGGCGACGACCGCTACACCGACCCGAGCGGTTTCTTTACCGAAGGTTATGAACTGCCGCGTTACCCGCATCAGAAGATATGGCCTTATACCGACATGGTGCAGCACCGTCTGTTTATGGAAAACGACATCCGCACCGGCTGGTGCAGGACCACGCCGCTCTGGGGACGCGGACTGCATCAGAAATGCACCGGTTCTTTCGAGGCCGACCGTCTGCACGACTGCCGCGCCCGCAACGTCATCGAGGCGATTATGTGGCATGGTTCGGCACAGAGCGATGCCCGCAGGAGCGTGGAGCAGTTCCGTGCCCTGAGCAAGAGCGACCGCGAGGCGATTGTCAAGTTTATCGACGCTATCTGAATCGATGCTCTCCGCTAGGATGAAAGCGCTCAAATACATTTCTTTCGGTTTGGTGGCGGTGCTTACCGCCGTTTTGGTGGCCGCCACCCTGGCCGAGAAGGTTTACGGAAGCCCGGCCCTGAGCCGGCACGTCTACGGGGCCTGGTGGTTCGTGGCCCTATGGGTGGCGGCCACCCTTTTTTCCGCCTTTTTCATGCTGCGGCGGAAACTGTACCGCAAGCCTTTCGTATTTGCGCTGCACGCCTCGTTTTTCCTGATACTGGCAGGAGCGGCGGTCACCTGGATGTGCGGAAAGCAAGGGCATCTGCACCTGCGCGCGGACGGTTCGGAGGCTACGTATTTCGAAAACACGGAAGGCATGGCCGAATACCTGCCTTTTTCGGTGTGTCTGCAAGATTTTCATGTAGCCTGCTATCCCGGCACGCAGACACCTATGGACTACGTGAGCGAAATCGCCGTGAAATCCGCCGAAGACAGCCTCCGCGCCACCGTTTCGATGAACCGCATCCTGCGCTTTCAAGGCTACCGTTTCTATCAGGCTTCCTATGATGCCGACCTGGGCGG
>CAZEOJ010000189.1:0-2003 GCA_964513825.1 uncultured Bacteroidaceae bacterium | reverse complement strand
CGCCACAGGATTATAGAATTAGGTTTTGTGCGCGGGCAGATGGTGACGGCCTTGCGTTCGGCACCGCTCAAAGACCCGGTGGTGTTCCGCATCCTGGACAGCGAAGTTTCGTTGCGCCGCGCGGAGGCCACGCAGATAGAAGTGTTGGTGTGCACGCCCGACGAGGCCCAGGAATATGCGGCCCTGCAACCTTTCCACCGGCAGGAGCAGGACAACTGCCACGGCAATCCGCAGGAAAACCCCTTGGAAAAGAAACTCGACAGCCATTCGGTTATCGAAGTCTGCATGGTGGGCAATCCCAACACGGGAAAGACCTCGCTCTACAACGCCCTTTCGGGGGCTTTTGAGCACGTGGGCAATTACAGTGGCGTGACGGTGGATGCCAAGACCACCGAGTTTGTCTATAAAGGGCACCGCATCCGCCTCACCGACCTGCCCGGCACCTATTCGTTCTCTCCCTATTCGCCCGAAGAAAGGGTGGTGATGGACCAACTTTTGGAACGTCGTCCCGACGTGATTGTCAATGTGGTGGACGCTTCCAATCTGGAACGCAACCTCTACATGACCACGCAGCTTATCGATATGGACTACCGCGTGGTGATGGCGCTCAATATGTACGACGAACTCACGGCCTCGGGCGCCACCTTGCAATACGACTATCTGGGCAAGCTGCTGGGTATGCCCGTGGTGCCCACCGTGGCGCGCACCAAGACCGGCACGGAAGCCCTGTTGGACAAGGTGATAGACGTGAATGAAGACCGCGACCAGACGATTCGCCACACCCACATCCCCTATGCGGAAGAAATGGAACGCAGCCTGCACGACTTGCAGGAATCCATTTGGCAGGATCCTTGGTACGACAATATCTATTCCTCCCGCTACCTCGCCATCAAGTTTTTGGAGGGCGATACCGAATGGCTCGACCGCGCCCAGGTGCTGGAATATGCCGACAGGCTCAAACAGACCGCCGAAGCAGAGCGGAACCGTCTGCAGAAGATATACGGCGAGGACATAGACCAGGTGTTTGCCGACTATCGCTACGCCTTTGTGCGCGGTGCCTTGAAAGAATGTTACAGACCGTCAGTTTTCCGTACCCGCCGTCGGCATCGGCAAAAAATACGGGAACACCGCCATCGTGCGCACCGGATATACCGTACAAGAAGAAGGCAGATTCCATCCACCACCCGTAGTAGCCGCATCACGGAACGTTTAGACAACATCCTCACGCATAGGATATGGGGATTCCCTATCTTCCTGGCGTTTCTGTGGATTATGTTTCAGTCCACATTCACGTTGGGGCAATACCCTATGGACTGGATAGAAGCCGGCGTGGATGCCTTGGCGGGCTGGCTCAACGGCATCATGCCCGACAATATCCTGCGCGCCGTTTTAGTGGACGGCATCATACAGGGCGTGGGCGGCGTGATTGTTTTCCTGCCCAATATCCTTATCCTTTTCCTGTTCATCTCGTTGATGGAAGCCACGGGCTATATGGCGCGGGTGGCGTTCATCATGGACAAGCTCATGCACACCATAGGCCTGCACGGCAAATCCTTTATCCCGCTCATCATCGGCTTCGGCTGCAATGTGCCGGCCATCATGGCCACCCGCACGATCGAGAACCGCAAGGACAGGCTTATCACGATGCTGATACTGCCCTTTATGTCTTGCAGCGCGCGGCTTCCGGTCTATGTGCTGCTGACCGGTATGTTCTTCGGTTCCAAGGCAGGTACGGTCATCTTTCTCATCTACCTGTTCGGCATTCTCATCTCCATTCTTTCGGCCTTGCTTTTCCGGCATACCCTGCTCAAAGCCTTCGACAGTCCTTTCGTGATGGAGATGCCGCCTTACCGCTGGCCTACCTGGCGTTCGGTGGGGCAGAGCCTGGGCACGCGCACGATGCAGTATCTCAAAAAAATGGGGGGTGTCATCCTGATTGCTTCCGTCATCGTGTGGGCGCTGGGCTATTTCCCGGTTTCGCCCGAAGTGAGCGTTCCCGAAAA
>CAZEOJ010000188.1:0-2035 GCA_964513825.1 uncultured Bacteroidaceae bacterium | reverse complement strand
ACCCGCATCCTCCCGGAAGCCGGCTACGCCTTTTCCATCGCCACCACCGCCCCTCGGTAAAAAAAAACGGCGGGCTCATGCGAGCCCGCCGTTTCCTTATCGCGAAATCTATCGCCGCTTACTTCACCTCTTCGAACGGAACGTCGGTGACGGTGCCATTGTCGGAAGCGTTTTGCTGGCCTGCGCCCGCACCCGCGCCGGGGTTGGCACCCATGTTCGGGTCGAAGCCCGCACCGTTGGGAGCGCCCTGCGCGCCGGCAGCCTGCTGCTGCGCCTGGTACATCTCTTGCGAGGCGGCCTGCCAGGCTTCGTTCAACTTGGCGGAAGCGGCGTCGATCTGCGCCAGATCCTTGCTTTCCAACGCAGCCTTGGTGTCTTTCAAGGCCGCTTCGATAGCCGCGCGTTTTTCGGCAGGAATCTTGTCGCCGTATTCCTTGAGCTGCTTTTCGGTCTGGAACACCATCGCGTCCGCACCGTTGATTTTGTCGGCCTGTTCCTTGGCCTTCATATCGGCGTCGCGGTTGGCTTCGGCCTCGGCCTTCATCTTCTTGATTTCGTCCTCGCTCAGACCCGAAGAAGCCTCGATGCGTATCTGCTGCATCTTGCCCGTGCCCTTGTCCTTGGCCGAAACGTTGAGGATACCGTTGGCATCGATATCGAAAGTAACCTCGATCTGAGGCACGCCACGCGGCGCGGCGGGAATGCCGTCCAAGTGGAAACGACCGATGCTCTTGTTCTGGTTCGCCATAGGACGTTCGCCTTGCAGGATGTGGATTTCCACCGAAGGCTGGTTGTCGGCCGCCGTGCTGAACACTTCGCTCTTGCGCGTGGGAATGGTGGTGTTCGACTCGATGAGTTTGGTGAACACACCGCCCAAGGTCTCGATACCCAGCGAAAGCGGGGTAACGTCGAGCAGCAACACGTCCTTTACCTCTCCGGTCAACACACCGCCCTGGATAGCGGCACCCATCGCCACCACCTCATCGGGGTTCACACCCTTCGAAGGCACCTTGCCGAAATAGTTCTGCACCATTTCCTGCACCTTGGGAATACGGGTCGAACCGCCCACGAGAATCACCTCGTCGATTTGGGAGGGTTGCAGCCCGGCATCGGCCATCGCTTTCTTGCAAGGTTCGATGGTGCGCTGAATCAGGTCGTCGCAGATCTGCTCGAACTTGGCGCGGGTGAGCTGTTTCACCAGGTGTTTGGGCGTGCCGTCGATAGCCGTGATATACGGCAGGTTGATTTCGGCGGTCGTGGAGCTGGAAAGCTCTATCTTGGCCTTTTCGGCGGCTTCTTTCAAACGCTGCAAGGCCATCGGGTCTTTGCGCAGGTCGGTGTTTTCCTCTTTCTGGAATTCGTCCGCCAACCATTCGATGATGCGCTGGTCGAAGTCGTCGCCGCCCAGGTGGGTATCCCCGTTGGTGGACTTCACTTCAAACACGCCGTCGCCCAGTTCCAATACCGAAATATCGAAAGTACCGCCCCCGAGGTCGAATACGGCAATCTTCTTGTCGGTCTGCGATTTGTCGAGACCGTAGGCCAAGGCCGCCGCCGTAGGTTCGTTGATGATACGCTTTACGGTGAGCCCGGCGATTTCGCCGGCTTCCTTGGTGGCCTGACGTTGGGAGTCGCTGAAGTAGGCCGGCACGGTAATCACCGCTTCGGTGACGGTGGTGCCGAGGTAGTCTTCGGCGGTCTTCTTCATCTTCTGCAATACGATGGCCGAGATTTCCTGAGGGGTGTAGGCGCGGTCGCCTATCTTGACACGGGGCGTGTTGTTGTCGCCTCTTTCCACTTTATAAGGAACACGGCTCACCTCGCTGCTCACCTGGTCGAAAGTCTCGCCCATGAAGCGCTTGATGGAGTAAACGGTGCCTTGCGGATTGGTAACGGCCTGACGCTTGGCGGGGTCGCCCACCTTACGCTCGCCGTCCTTCACAAACGCCACGATAGAAGGAGTGGTTCTGTGACCTTCGCTGTTGGGTATAACAACGGCTTCGCTGCCTTCCATAACAGCTACGCAGGAGTTGGT
>CAZEOJ010000187.1:0-2057 GCA_964513825.1 uncultured Bacteroidaceae bacterium | reverse complement strand
TCGTCGATAAGGTTGGTGGCGCCGGCATATTTGTCGATGATGAACAGCACGTAGCGCGCATCCACGCAGATAGTGCGTTGCAGGTTGGGTTCGTAGTAGATGTCCCCGCTCATGGCTTCCCAGTTGCCGTCGAAAGCCAGACCGATCAACTCGCCCTTGGCGTTGATGACGGGGCTGCCCGAGTTACCGCCCGTGATGTCGTTGGTGGTGAGGAAGCAGACCACCAAGGTGCTGTCGCCGTATTGGCCGTAGTCTTTGGCGTTGTAGAGTTCCTTGAGGCGGGCGGGCACGATGAAGTCGGGATTGCCCGGATCTTCTTTCTGCATCACGCCCTCGATCGTGGTGATGTAGTTATAGTGAACCGCATCGGCGGGCGCGTAATCCTGCACGGTGCCGTAGCTGAGACGCATGGTCAGGTTGGCATCGGGCGCATAGGCCTTGTCGGCGTTCATTTCGCGGATGCCCTTCACAAACAGACGCAGGTTCTTCTGCTGGCTTTCGCGGGCCTTGGCCCAAGCCTCGGCATTCATGTTCGCGGCCCAGGCCTTGTGGATCGAGCCCACCCATTTGTAGATGGGGTCGTTCTGCAATTTCTTCAAATCGGGCTTGTTGAGGAAGGCTTCGTACTTTTCGGGCGTGGCGAATACCGAGTTCATCATCATATTGTCGGCGATAGCGTCGAAGTTCTCCTTATTCTTGGCCACGAAAGCGCGGAAATCGGCGGATTGGAGTTCCGCAGCCACATTCCTATAATAGAATTCGAGCATACGGGCCACCATATCGCGGTTCACATCAAAATCGTAATCCTTGAACGTGGCCGGAATCCGAGCCTTGTTCGTTTCGGCGATCTTGGCCACCTGCTCGGCATCCTTGCGTTCGAGAGCCTGCGCCAAAGCCATGTTCCGGAATGCAGTCATAAAAACCTGCGGGCCGGAAATGATTTCCTGCATCATGCGGTTGTAGCCCGTCATGGGAGCCAAGGTCTCATAGGATGCTTGCAGTTCGGCAAGCACGTTCCTGTATTCGTCCTTGTCGGCCGCCCATTCCGCGAATTGCTTTTCTATCTGCTGTTTCTTTTCCACCACATGGTTTTTCTTAAGCTGGATTTCCTGACCCATGAAGTTCTTCCAGTAGTTGGCTATCTGCGCGTAGATAGAGGCGTATTGGATACGCACGGCGGGGTCGGCGGCCATATGTTTGTCGAGCACGTCCAGTTTGGCGCGGCGGGTGTTGACCGTAGCGGGAGCCACGTAGTCGATCACTTCCTGCACGCCCCACGAAGGCATGAAACGCGACGTGGAACCGGGATAGCCCATAATCATGGCGTAGTCGTCTTTCTCGATGCCGGCAATCGACACGGGCAGGTAATGTTTGGGCTTGAGAGGCACGTTGTCTTCGCTGTATTCGGCAGGGGTGCCGTCGGGAGCCATATACACGCGGAAAATCGAGAAGTCGCCGGTATGGCGCGGCCACATCCAGTTGTCGGCATCGGCGCCGAACTTACCGATAGCCTCGGGAGGGGTGCCCACCAGACGCACGTCCTTGTATTCCTCATACACCAACATATAGTATTCGTTGCCCTCGAAATAGGATTTGGTGTGCACCAGATACCGGCCACCCTCCTCGGCTTCCTTGGCGATACGGGTCATGACGGCTTTGGCGCTGTCGGCGCGTTCCTTTTCGTCCATACCGTCGTTCACCGAGGCAAGCACCTTATCGCTGATGTCTTCCATGCGCACGAGGAATTTTACCGTAAGACCCGGGCAAGGCAGTTCCTCGGCCTTGCTCATGGCCCAGAAACCGTCGGTCAGATAGTCGTGTTCCACCGTACTGTGCGACTGAATCTGTCCGTAGCCGCAGTGGTGGTTGGTGAACAGCAGGCCTTCGGGAGAAACGATTTCGCCCGTGCAGCCGCCGCCGAATTGCACGATGGCATCCTTGAGCGAGGAGTGGTTGATGTCGTAGATATCCTGCGCCGAGAGTTTCAATCCCAGCTTGTGCATCTGTTCGATGTTCAGTTTCTGAACCAGGAACGGAAGCCACATTCCTTCGTCGGC
>CAZEOJ010000186.1:0-2082 GCA_964513825.1 uncultured Bacteroidaceae bacterium | reverse complement strand
CTTCGTTGGAAGCAGGCTCCGGAGCGGAAACCGCTTATATTGAGGGGGACGCGACAAATCGGAAAAACTTGGGTCATGAAGTCTTTCGGTCAAGCGCACTTCGATAACGTGGCCTATTTTGATTTCGACACTTCCGAGGCGTTGTGCCGCGAGTTCGAGCAAACCAAAGATCCCCATCGCCTGTTGGATAGGCTTCGTCTCTATACCGAACAGCCTATCGAGGCGGAACGTACCCTGATTGTTTTCGATGAGATACAGCAGTGCAACAAGGCGCTCAATAGTCTTAAATATTTTTGTGAGGAAGCGCCTCAATATCCTATCATCGCCGCCGGTTCGCTATTGGGTGTATCGCTTTCCAAAGGAGATTCCTTTCCCGTGGGTAAGGTGGATTTCTTGCGAATGTATCCGGTGTCTTTCCGAGAGTTCCTGCGTGCCGATTCTCCCAAGATTTACGAGTATCTGGAAAGCTTGGACAAAATAGCGCCTTTGCCCGAAATCGTGTCGGAGCGGGCGATGGAATCGTATAGGCGTTATCAGGTTTGTGGCGGGATGCCGGCGGCGGCGGTGGCCATGCTTGAAAAAAAATCCATGCAGGAAGTGGAAAAGGAGCAGAACGCTATTTTGGATGCCTATGCCTTGGATTTTTCCAAGCATGCGCCAGGTGTGACGGTTCCGCGTATCGCCGCCATTTGGCAATCGCTTCCCTCCCAGTTGGCAAAAGAGAACCGAAAATTCGTTTATAAACTAGTAAAAACTGGGGCGCGAGCCAGAGAGTACGAAGAAAGTTTGTTATGGCTGGAACACGCCGGTTTGGTGCATCGCGTTTTTTGTTCGTCCAAGCCCGGGCTTCCCATCAGCGCCTACGATAATCTGGATGCCTTTAAACTCTATCTGTGTGACAGTGGTTTGCTTCGTGTTTTGGCGAAACTTCCCGTTGATATTGTCAGTATGGAGAATCCGCTTTATGCCGAGTTCAAGGGGGCGTTGGCCGAAAACAGGGTGTTGCAGTCGTTGGTGGCTAATTTTGAGGTGATGCCGAGGTATTGGGCTTCGCAGGGTACAGCCGAAATAGATTTTCTGTTGCAACGCGGCGCAAGCTTGTTGCCTGTGGAAGTAAAGGCCGGCACAAGTCGTGGTGGGAAAAGTCTAGGCGTATATATGAGCCGTTTCCAGCCCGAAGTAGCCCTGCGTTATTCAATGAACTCCCTCCAATGGAAGAATGGCATTTTGGATATTCCTCTGTTCTTGGCCGATTGGACGGCAAGGTTATTGAAAATCGTTTAGCAGGTTTGTTGGCATCGGTAGGGTTGGTTACTGGTTTTGTCCTTTTTCCTCCTCGAAAATCCGGGCAAACAGATCTCGAATCCGCGATTCGTCGGCGATGATGTGGTGGAGTTCTTGCAGGCGGGTGGCGTTGTCGCTCCAAGGAATCCATATTTTCAGATAACCGTCGGGTCCGTATTTCTCTTGAAGATGCGCCAGCGTGCGGCGGTAATGGCCTTCGCGGTCTAATTCGGGATAATTCGCCAGGCCGTATTGAATGGTGCGGCGGATAATGGTTTCCGGGTCGATGAAGCGGTCGGCTTCCGCCACAATCAGGCCGTAGAGGTTGCGGGGTTTGTGACGGTTGGAGGCGCGGTGATCCTCCACGGCATCCCCCATAAGGACAAGTTCTTGCGGAGAGAAACGGCTTTGCAGAAAGGTGTCCGCCAAGAGAATCTTGCGGGAGTCGGTGTGATGATTTTCCCGCCCGTTCACAAGTCCCAAATCGTGGAACGCGGCTACCACATACACCATATCGGGGTTGACCTCCGGCATCTTCTCGGCGAGTTTCAGGCTCTGTTCAATCACCATACGGGCGTGGTCTTCGCGGTGCGCCTTATCAAAATGGGCGTATTGCGGCAGGATATGCCGTTCCACATAGTCAACCAGTTCGGGATTCGGTTTCATGGTGTTGAGATTTCGGAGGGTTTGCTTCACCCGACAAAAATAGCATATAAAACAAAAGCGGGTGGACAAAATGTCCACCCGCTTCCGTATCACAGCAAAGACAACGCTTAGTCGGCGATGCGTGCGGCGGCG
>CAZEOJ010000185.1:0-2141 GCA_964513825.1 uncultured Bacteroidaceae bacterium | reverse complement strand
GTCTGAAAACCCACCTTCGACTCCATGTCGCCCAGGTGGTCGCGCACATAGGCGGCGGTGTAGAGGGCCAGATTCTTGCCCTGTTCGTTGAAATACACATCGAAACCGTTGAAACGGTAGTACATCCAGATGAACTTGTCGTACTGCACCCGTTTGCGGCCGAAATTCTGCTCGCTGCCCGTATAGAACTGCGCGCGCACGGGCATGGCCGCGCCTATCGAAAGGCATAAAAAAACGGCAAAAAAAGCCCTTCGCCACCCTTTCGGGCCCAACTCCGAGCTTTTCTTGCCGTTCTCCATTCAGAAAGAGGAAACTACTTACAGTTGCGGACCGGCGGCCACCAAACGCTTGCCCTCTTCGGTATCGGTGAAATTCTCGAAATTCTTGATGAATTTGGCACCGAGGTCACGGGCGGCCTTGTCCCAATCTTCGGGATTGGCCCACAGGTTGCGCGGGTTGAGGATTTTGGAATCCACGCCGTTCACCATCGTGGGAACATCGAGGTTGAACACCGGAATCTTCTCGGTGGGCGCCTTGTCGAGCGAACCGTCGAGAATGGCGTTGATGATGGCGCGCGTGGAGGGGATGTCGATGCGGCGACCCACGCCGTAAGGACCTCCGATCCAGCCGGTATTGACCAGATAGGCCGTGGAGTTGTGCAACTTCATCTTCTTGACCAGCTCGCGGGCGTAGACCGTGGGGTGAAGCAGCAGGAACGCCGCGCCGAAGCAGGACGAGAACGTGGGCGTGGGTTCCTTGATGCCGCGTTCGGTACCGGCCACCTTGGCGGTATAACCGCTCAGGAACTGGTATTGGGTCTGGTCGGGGTCGAGACGCGAAACGGGAGGCAACACGCCGAAAGCATCGGCGGTAAGGAAAATCACCTTGCTCGGATGTCCGCCTTTCGACACCGGCTTCACGATATTGTTGATGTGATAGATAGGATACGAAACACGGGTGTTTTCGGTCTTGGAGGCATCGTCGTAGTCGATCTTGCCCGTCTTGGGGTCGAACACCACGTTTTCCAGCAAGGCATCGCGCTTGATGGCGCCGAAAATATCGGGTTCGTTCTCTTTGGAAAGGTGGATGCACTTGGCGTAGCAGCCGCCCTCGAAGTTAAACACGCCCTCGTCGTCCCAGCCGTGTTCGTCGTCGCCGATAAGCTGACGGTTGGGGTCGGTGGAAAGCGTGGTCTTGCCGGTGCCCGAAAGCCCGAAGAAAATGGCCGTGTCGCCGTCCTTGCCCATATTGGCCGAGCAGTGCATGGCCGCCATGCCTTTGAGGGGCAAAAAGTAGTTCATCACCGAGAAAAAGCCTTTCTTCATCTCGCCGCCATACCACGTGCCGCCCACGATAGCCCTTCCCAAATCGAGGTTGAAGGCCACGTAAACCTCACTGTTCATGCCCTCGGCCTTGTAGTCGGGATAGGTGGTCTTGCACGCGTTGAGCATCACGAAGTCGGGCTTGAAGTCTTTCAATTCCTCCTCGGTGGGACGGATGAACATGTTCTTGGCGAAGTGCGCCTGCCAAGCCACTTCCGTCACGATACGGATAGCCAGACGGGTGTTCGCGTTGGCACCCACAAAACCGTCCTGCACGTAGAGGCTCTTGCCCGAAAGCTCCTTTACGCTGTTGGCTTCCAGTTTCTTCCACAATTCGGGAGAAATGGGGTGATTGTCGGAACCCTTGCGGTTGGGCGCCGCCCACCATACGTTGTTTTCCGAAGCCGGGTTGCGCACGATGTATTTGTCTTTGGGCGAGCGTCCCGTAAAGATGCCCGTGTCTACGGTCATCGCACCGGTTTCGGTGAGGTAGCAACGGTCGAATCCGCTCAACGAAGCGTCGGACTCGTGTTTGAAGAGTTCGTCGTAAGAAAGGTTGTAAAAAATCTCCTTGACTCCCGAAAGGCCATAGCTTTCAAGGTCTTTCTGTAATTTCTGCATTTCCATGATACTTTTTTTTATCTTTTTTGGTGTGTGCCGCCCGTCCGTCTTGCGAGGAAGCGGGGGCTAAAAAACAAGCGAAAATAATAAATAAAACAGATGAGCGGAAACTCCCGCGCAAAGCCCGCCTATCGTGTGCGCTCCGATGGCCTTGGGAACGAGGTTGCGGTAGCCGAGCGAGTCGAGCATGGCCGAATG
>CAZEOJ010000184.1:0-2146 GCA_964513825.1 uncultured Bacteroidaceae bacterium | reverse complement strand
GGCACCCGCGATTTCACGCCCCTGCAGATGCGCCGCCGCAACTATATCTTCGACACGATCAAGGAAGTCTATCGGCTGCACGGCTATCTGCCTATCGAGACCCCCGCGATGGAAACCCTTTCCACCCTTATGGGCAAATACGGCGAGGAGGGCGACAAACTCCTCTTCAAGATTCTCAACTCGGGGAACTTTATGGAGAAGGCCGCCCCACAGGCCGCCCCTGAAAGCCCCTTCCGCGTGGAGGCCGACGACAGCGCCGCCCTCAGCCGCACCCTCCTTTCGAAAATCAGCGAGAAAGGCCTCCGCTACGACCTCACCGTGCCTTTCGCCCGCTTTGTGGTGCAGCATCAAGGCGAAATCACCTTTCCTTTCAAACGCTATCAACTGCAACCCGTCTGGCGCGCCGACCGTCCGCAAAAAGGACGCTACCGCGAATTCTATCAATGCGATGCCGATGTGGTCGGTTCCGATTCGCTGCTCTACGAGGCCGAATTGGTGCAGATGATACAGGAGGTTTTCCGGCGGCTCGGCATCCGCGTGCAGGTCAAGATAAACAACCGCAAGATTCTGTACGGCATCGCCCAGGCCGTGGGCTGTCCCGAAAAGATGACCGATATCACCGTGGCTATCGACAAATTAGATAAAATCGGATTGGAGGCTGTCAAGGCGGAACTGGCCGAACGGGGGCTGCCCTCGGAGGCTATCGAAAAACTGGTGCCCGTGTTGCTGCTGCAAGGCGATACAGGCGAAAAGCTGAACGTTCTGCAAGACTATCTGAAAGACAGCGGTACGGGTTTGAAGGGTATCGAGGAAATGCGCACCCTCTTTGCCTATATCGCCGATATGGGGCTTTGCGTGCCCTGCGAACTGGATTTGACCTTGGCGCGGGGGCTCAATTATTATACCGGCGCGATTTTTGAGGTGAAGGCCTTGGATGTGGAAATGGGCAGTATCTGCGGCGGCGGGCGCTACGACGACCTTACGGGCATCTTCGGCCTCAAAGGGGTATCGGGCGTGGGCATCTCGTTCGGTGCCGACCGCATCTACGATGTGATGAACGACCTCGAACTCTATCCCGATTCCCTCAACAGCGGCACACAGGTGCTGTTCGTCAACTTCGGCGAGAAGGAAGCCGCCTGGTGTTTCGCGCCCGCCGCCAAGCTGCGCGAGGCGGGGATTTCGGTAGAAATCTATCCCTCCGCCGCCAAATTGGGCAAACAGTTCTCCTATGCCGACAGCCTCCGCATCCCCTTTGTGGCGGTGCTCGGCGAAAAGGAACACGAGCAGGGCACGGTGGTGCTGAAAGATATGAAAAGTGGCGAGCAGACGCCGCTCTCTCTGGAAGAAATCATAAAAAAGATACAAGCATGAAAGCAAAAGTTTTCGAAATCACGTTGAAGGACATGACCTTCGACGACATCGAACGGATTATGGACGGACACATGCAGATTCGTCTGGGCAAGGATGTGCTCTCCGCCGTCAAGAAATGCCGCGACTATCTGGACAAGAAGACCAAGACCCACAAGGAACCTATCTACGGCGTCACCACCGGGTTCGGTTCGCTGTGCAATGTGAGCATTTCCGAAAAACAGCTTTCCCAGTTGCAGAAGAACCTCATGATGTCTCATGCCTGCGGTTTGGGAGAACCGGTTCCGCAGGAAGTGGTGAAACTGATGTTGCTCATGAAGATCAAATCGCTTTCCTACGGCAATTCGGGCGTGCAGGTGGTCACTATCCAGCGCCTGGCCGACTTCTTCAACAACGGCGTGGTGCCCGTGGTCTACCAGCAGGGTTCGCTGGGCGCTTCGGGCGACCTGGCTCCGTTGGCGCACATGTGTCTGCCTTTGATTGGCCTGGGCGAAGTATGGGTGGACGGCGAGAAACGCCCCGCCTCCGAAGTGCTTAAAAAATACGGCTGGAAGCCCGTCACCCTGGCCTCGAAAGAAGGCTTGGCCCTGCTCAACGGCACGCAGTTCATGAATGCCTTTGCCGTACACAACGTATTGAAAGCACGCAGGTTGAGCAAACTCGCCGACTTGGTGGGCGCCCTTTCGTTGGAGGCTTTCGACGGCCGTATCGAACCTTTCTTCGCGCAGATTCACGATGTGCGCCGCCACAAAGGGCAGGTGGACACCGCCGCCGCTTT
>CAZEOJ010000183.1:0-2205 GCA_964513825.1 uncultured Bacteroidaceae bacterium | reverse complement strand
TTGAGAAAGGCGAAACGGATTTGCAACTGTCTTCGTTTATCCGGATTATCGAGGCTCTGGACGTGAAACTCTGCCTTGAAGTGGCGGTGCACTAAATTTGCAAAAACTTCCGAGTTTGGGCGTTTGAAATTTGGTGGAAAACGGCAAAAACAGAAAATGTTTCATTGTATGGAAACAATTATTATCTTTGCAATGATACAGAAAGACGAAAATCATGACGAAGCATAAACTAACGCCTTTGAGCGGATTGGTGGATGAAGTCTGGGGCGGGAAAGGTACCCCCGAAAGGGATAGAATGGAGGTTCGGCTCAAAGAAGATCTTCATGCTTATTATGTCGGGGAAGCCATTAAGAAAGCCCGTCAGGCACAACACCTTACCCAAGAGGAGTTAGGGAAAAAGATAGGCGTTCAACGTGCGCAGATTTCGCGCCTCGAAAAAGGCAAGAGCGTTATCACGCTTCCCACCATGAGCAGGGTATTCAAGGCTCTGGGAATCGCCACCGCCACCCTCGACTTGGGCTATATCGGCAAAGTCGCCCTTTGGTAAAAAGGAGACGCACCAAGGGATAAAAAAAGCCGCAGGGTGGGCTGCGGCTTATGGGGGTGAGGAAACAGGTAGGGGCAATTACTAATGGGGGTTCTGATTGACGGTCCAACCGTGTTCCACAAACCAAAGGCTGTCCGCAGGCAGAATCCAATCACGGTGAAACCACCAATCGCCCCGCCCCGAAACCTTGGGTGAAATCTCCACACATTTTTGCACATCTTTGCGTAGCGACGTTATGACCTTGGTGGTTAAGTTATCATCGCGGGAACCCGGGAGCAGGGTCATGTATATATGCGTGCAGGCCGGATCCCCGGCAAAATACCTGATGATTTTCGGGTGTACGGAATCAAATTCACTGGAACTAAACCACAAGGTCTTCTCATACGGTTCGCTATACGGGTATTCGTATTTCTCCTCGGGCTCCTTGTCGCAGGATGCGGGCAGCAGCAGGACGAGGGGCAAGGCGACTACGAGCGATTTCCAATACTTTTTCATCGTATACTCTGTATTAGGGTTAACACTTTTATCTCTATCGCGTGCGGATTTTCCAACCGTTGGCCACAAACCACAGGCTGTCTTCTACCGATGGTTTTTTTAGCCCGAATATAAACGTTCCGGCACCCGTCGCCTTGGAGGTATAATCCAGCCTTTCCTGCAAATAATTACGCATCTTGGAAATACCATTTGTGCTAAATCCAGTGTAATTATTATTGTTGTTGGAGGAATCCAGAAAATAGATGATGGTGGTGATATGCGGATTATTGGCATATTTCATTACATTCTCATAACTAATGGAATCATAGCCTACATCTCTCTCTCCAAATTTCAACACCTTTACCGGGTCAATAGGGGTCGTTTCCGTGGGCTCGGGTATAGGCTTGTCGCAGGCCGTCATGAAGCCCGCGCCGAGAAAAGCCATAACGGGCAAGGCACGTTTCCACAGGGCGCGACCATTCATCGTTCTTTTCATGCTTTTTTCTTGTTTGTGTGTAAATGCTTTACGGAGGCCAGGCGCAAAGGGCCGGCGGTCCTGTCTGCGGTGCAGGGGGTGAAATCTCCCGCGCGCGGCATCGGCAAAGGTAGGGATTTTTCCGTACCGACACAAACCTATACTTCTGTGTATAAATATTTTATTATTATAAAAGAAAACGGAGGGTTGAAAAACGCCTATCCGCTAAATTTTCAACACCTCACTATCAGTAGTTTACCTCTCAATTTTTATAATAATAAAATATTTTTTCGTCGGTATCACACCGCTCAAAAAAGTTATCAACAGGGTAAGGAGCTTGTTTCCAGCGCACGAGGCCTTGGGGGAGGAGGTACTATTTACTAATTAGGGTAGAGGGTATAAGGTATAAAGGGTGCGCGTAGGGAAAGGGGGCGGTCGGGAAGTCTTGTTTGGTTTTACCGACTTTTCCTCGCCTCGGCAAAATCCAAGCAAGCTTGGCTTCTGCGCTCGGCTTGTCGGAAAAGGTTTGCGACATTGCGCACGTCGCGAAGCGACAAGCGTGGAGCAAAAAAAGAGCTTCCACGCAGCCCCCGTGCGTTGGGCGGGATGCTCCGCACATGTTCCATTTTGGAACATATGTTAGAATGTGAACATCCAGATGTCGGGGCCGTCGGTGAAGTTGTTGCGCGAAAGGATTTCCCAGAACTTG
>CAZEOJ010000182.1:0-2264 GCA_964513825.1 uncultured Bacteroidaceae bacterium | reverse complement strand
CGCACGGTATTGTCGTCACCCGATACAATCACGAAACCGTTGCCCTCGCCCACATTGAAAATGTAGTAAGGCACGAATTCGCCCGACTTGGTGGCTTTGGGATACACACAGGTCAGCACATCGCCTTTGGCGGCACTGCTTTGCCAATCGCAGAACTCCCGCGCGATTCTTTTTGCCGAACCGAGATTTACGGGAGCCGCTTGGAGCCAAGTAAGCGCGAAAACGCTCAGCAAGACTCCGACAAACAATTTCTTTTTCATACTTTACGTATTTTTATTATTTACTATAATCGTAGAATCCTCTACCCGTCTTGCGGCCCAACTCGCCGGCACGCACCATCTTGCGGAGCAAGGGATGCGGACGGTATTTGGGATCACCGAATTCGGTGTAAAGGACTTCCATAATCGAAAGACATACATCCAGACCGATAAGGTCGGCCAATTCCAGCGGGCCCATCGGATGGTTGGCGCCCATCTTCATGGCCGCGTCGATTTCCTCGCGCGAAGCCACGCCGTCGGCCAGGATGCCGACCCCTTCGTTGACCATAGGAATCAGAATGCGGTTGACGACAAAACCGGGGGCCTCGTTCACGCTCACCGGCTCCTTGCCGATAGCCTTGCAAAGCTCTATCGTCTTGCTGTTCACCTCTTCTTCGGTCAACTGCCCCTTGATCACCTCCACCAGTTTCATCACCGGCACGGGATTGAAGAAGTGCATACCGATCACCTTGCCGGGACGCGAGGTGGAAGCGGCCACTTGCGTGATGGACAACGAAGAAGTATTGGTGGCCAGGATGGCATCGGGTTTGCAGACCGCGTCCAGTTCCTTGAAGATGGCCAATTTGGTGGGCATATCCTCGGCGATGGCCTCGATCACCACATCGTAGTCCTTGCAGTCTTCGTAGCGCAGACTTGTCGTGATATGCTTCATGCAGGCGTCTTTGTCGGCCTGTTGCATCTTGCCTTTCTCCACCATGCGGGCCAGACGCTTGTCTATCGCCGCCATAGCCTTGGAAAGCGAGGCTTCCGAACGGCCTTTCATCAAGACATCGTAGCCGGCCTGCGCAAAGGTCTGCGCAATGCCGTTACCCATTGTACCGTTTCCGATAACACAGATTTTCATGTTTCTATAAATTTTTATATCCAAAATCGGGTTTGCGTTTTTCGAGAAAGGCCTTCATGCCTTCCTTTTGGTCGGGTGTGGCGAAACAGAGGCCGAACAAATTGGCCTCTATGCCGATACCCGTCTCTATATCGGTTTCTATGCCCCGGTTGATGGCCTCCTTGGCATAGAGCACCGCCGTCCGCGATTTCGAGGCGATTTTCTTCGCCGTCTCCATAGCCTCGTCCATAAGCCTCTCGGGCTCCACCACCTTGTTGAACAATCCGATACGGAAAGCCTCCTGCGCGTCGATGATATCGGCGGTATAGATCAGTTCCTTGGCCTTGCCCACGCCCACGATGCGGGGCAGGCGCTGGGTTCCCGAGAATCCCGGGGTGATGCCCAGTCCCGTCTCGGGCTGACCGATCTTGGCTTTCTGCGAAGCGATGCGCAGGTCGCAGGCCATGGCCAGTTCGCAACCGCCGCCCAAGGCAAAGCCGTTCACGGCCGCGATGGTGACTTTCGGCAAGGTTTCCAGCATACGGAACACACGGGCACCGAGTTCCCCGAAGGCTTTGCCTTGGGCGGCGTCCATCCCCGCCATCTGCGCGATGTCGGCCCCCGCCACAAAAGCCTTGCCGCTTCCGGTAACGACCAGCACACGCACTTCCTCGTCGCGCGCCACCTCCTGCAAGAAAGCCTCCAACTCGCCGAGAACCGCGCTGTCGAGCGCATTCATCTCGGCGGGACGGTTGAGGGTGAGCAGCAGGATTCCGTCCTGTTTCTGCGTAAGTAAAAACCTATATGTATTCATAACGTTGCTTTTCAAGGCGGCCTGCCCGACAAACGGACTTCACCGCTATCGCAAATATAAGCATTTCTCACCAAAAATCCTGCGTTTTGACTACTTTTGCAACCCAAACAAAGCAAAGCCTATATGGAAGCCATAGAGACGCAACTGATCCGCCTGGTGGTAAAAGCCGCTTCGGAACTATTCGGAGCGCAAGTGGAAGAAGCATCCGTACAAGTACAGAAAACCGATAAGAAATTCGAAGGCGACCTCACGCTGGTGGTCTTTCCTTTTGTAAAAGCCGCCCGCAAGAGCCCCGAGGAAACGGGTCGGATGCTCGGCGAATACCTGCAGGCGAACTGCCCCGACATAA
>CAZEOJ010000181.1:0-2286 GCA_964513825.1 uncultured Bacteroidaceae bacterium | reverse complement strand
GACGATATAAATAATACAGAAACAAAGGAAAAAGAGCACGAGAAGAAGGCAGAAAAGGTTTCAAAAGAAAGACCTGACAACCTTGAGCCTGTGCAGGACGACAACGCGGCGCTTATTTTCCTTAAAGAGGTAACAGAAAAGATGGGTCTTAACCTGAATATATCGGCAGCGATGAATGAAGAAGCTATATATGTTGATATTGAGGGTAAAGATTCCGGTACGATTATCGGAAAGAGAGGACAGACTCTCGACGCGCTTCAGTATCTTACAAGCCTTGTAGTTAACAAAGGAGAAGGCAGAAAATATACGAGAGTTGTTGTTGATGCAGAAAATTACAGAGCAAGAAGAGAAAGAACTCTCGAGCAGCTTGCCGAAAGACTTGCAAACAAAGTAGTAAGAACTAAGAGAAGTGTAAGGCTTGAGCCTATGAATCCTTATGAAAGAAAAGTAATTCATGCGACTTTACAGTCAAATCCGCATGTTACGACGAGAAGCGAAGGTGACGAGCCGTACAGAAGAGTTATAATAGAACTCAAATAGGACGAGAAAAAAGGAGTTGCTTCAAGCGGGCAGCTCTTTTTTGTATATACTTTAATAAAGAAAGAAAAGAGATGCAGAGATGAGGTTAAGCAAGGAAACGATTGCAGCAATTGCCACACCGGTTGCCGAAGGCGGCATAGGAGTAATAAGAATAAGCGGAAAAGATGCCATAGAGATTCTTGAAAAAGTATTTCAGCCTGTCCGCAAGCATATAGAAAATAAAAAGAATATTTCGGATGCAGCGAGAATGTCTTTAATGGAGGGGCAGTCGATATCTCATAAGCTTGCCGGTCAGGAAGTTTTAGATGAAGTCTTTGAAGATATGACAGAAGAAGAATTTCACGAATTTATAAGCGAAGGCGTTGAAAAAGACTTTGAAATTGAGATGAGCCTGAGTTACAAGCAGGAAGTAATGCAGTACGAAACGCCAAAGGAAAGGGCGAGACGAAAGCAAAAACAAGGAAAAAGAGCGTGGGTAAAAGAGGGAAAAGCAGGATTTACCCCGACAGCAGTTTCGGAAACTGTGGGACTTCCGATTGAGAACCGCCGTATGTCTTACGGTTTTATAATAGACCCTGAAAGCGGACAAGTTATAGATGAAGTAATGGCGGTAGCCATGAAAAAGCCGTATACATATACGCGTGAGAATGTAGCCGAAATATACTGTCACGGAAGCGTAGTTGCGCTCAGAAAGACGCTTGATCTCGTCCTGAAAAACGGTGCGCGTATGGCGGAGCCGGGAGAATTCACAAAGCGTGCTTTTCTTAACGGCAGACTCGATCTTTCGCAGGCGGAGGCCATTCTGGATCTGATTCAGGCAAAGACCGACACGGGATTTGAGGCGGCAATTTCTCAGATGCAGGGTAAGCTTTCCAAGAAGATAAGGGAAGCAAGAGCCGAACTCATGAATGTGCTTGTGGATATGGCAGTAAATATAGACTATCCGGAGGAGCGTATAGATCACCTTACATACAGGATCATCACGGAAAACCTGAAAAGCACAAATGCGAGACTAAAGCAGCTTCTTGACAGCGCTTCGACCGGTAAAATCATAAAGGACGGTCTTAAAGTGGCGATAATCGGAAAACCGAATGTAGGAAAATCGTCGCTTATGAATATACTTTTGAAAGAGGATCGTGCGATAGTAACGGCAATTCCGGGAACGACAAGAGACACGATAGAAGAAACGGCAAGCATAAAGGGTATAAGAGCGGTAATTACCGACACGGCCGGAATAAGAGAGACGGAGGACGAGGTAGAAAAACTCGGTATTGAGCGAAGCAAAGTCACCGCAAACAATGCGGATGTCATTCTGTTTGTTATAGACGGCAGCGAGGAACTCACAGATGAAGATATTGAAATTGCGAAGGCCGTAAAGGACAAGCGGGTAATTGTTATACTCAATAAGCGCGATAAGGCAGCGAAGGTAGAAATACCTGAGGTAAGGAAACTTCTTCCGGGTAAATTTATAACGGAAGCTTCTATGGAACTTGAAGAAGGCATAGATAAAGTAGAAGACAAGATTGAAAGATTTGTATACGGCGGTGAAAACGGCATTGGCAAGGACGATATCATGGTCACAAACGCAAGACATGAGGATATTCTGCGCCGTGCATATGAACTTCTTGAAAATGCGATCAAAATGATCGATAATAAAGAGCCGCTTGATATTGTTGAGATCGATGTCAGGGAAGCCTTTGAGATTCTCGGAGAAATAGTGGGAGAGACGGCGACCGATCAGATTCT
>CAZEOJ010000180.1:0-2310 GCA_964513825.1 uncultured Bacteroidaceae bacterium | reverse complement strand
AGCTCGTTTTTTGCTCCACGCTTGTCGCTCCGCGACGTGCGCAATGTCGCAAAAAGCCGACTTCCTATCCGCCGCTTTCCTACGCACGACCCGCGCGTAGGCCTGGTCAACACCCTACCACTACTTTGGCGAAACGGAGCACCTTGTCGCCGAGGGTATATCCCTTCTGCACCACATCCAGCACCACCCCTTTTCCACTCTCGTCCGGGGCGGGAATCTGCGCCACCGCCTCCGCCGTATCCTCCTGAAAGGGCTTGCCCATCACCTCGCATTCGGCCAGCCCTTGCTGTTTGAGGATATTCATCATTTTGTTGTAGACAAGTGCAACGCCCTCGAAAAGAGCTTTCTGCGTATCGTCCACACCAGCCCCCTCCGCGCCAGAAGCCTTGGAAAAAGCTTGTATGGCACGTTCCATATCATCTATGACAGGCAAAAGTGACGAAATGACATCGGAAGATGCCGTTTTGATCATGTCCAGTTTTTCGCGACTGGCTCGCCGACGGAAGTTGTCGAAATCGGAATAGAGCCGTAAATATTTGTCGTTCAGTTCGGCAATACGCTCTTCGGGGCTCGGTTCCCCCGCCGCCTCCTGCTGTCCCTCCTCCTGCGGAGCCTCGGTATCGCTCTGCACGGGTTCTTCTCTTTCAACCTCTTTATTGTCAATCTTTTCCTCTTTTTCGTTCTTGTTCTTACCCATGATTTCTTGTGTGTTTTCGGTCTGTGTTTCCCTATCCCTCCGCAAAAACAATACCGCAAGCCCGCCCTGCCCGCCAATGTGCCAAGTTGTCAGCGTCACACTCCCCCCGCCCCGCGCTTCTATTTTCGTGTATTTTTCGTTAACTTTGGCGCCCGCGGGTAAACCCCTCATAGGGCTCGCCGACTTCATAAGGAATAAGAAAAAAAATAGCATACGATGAAAGCAACTGTAATCGACAAGGAATTGGTAGACAATACTATCAAGGCCAACGGATTTGAGAATGTAGGGAAAGCCTCCATCCGCGAAGTCCAGAAACTGATCAACGACATCGAACAGGCCGCCGGCAAGAAGTTCATCCGCATGGAGATGGGCATTCCCGGACTGCCCGCCTCCAAAATCGGCGTGGAAAGCCAGATCAAGGCGTTGGAAAGCGGTGTGGCCGCCCTCTATCCCCCCGTAGGCGGCATTCCTGAGCTCAAACCCGAAATCGCCCGTTTCGTAAAGAATTTTATCGGCGTGGACGTGAACCCGGCCGGCTGCATCCCCACCGTAGGCTCCATGCAGGGCACCTTCGCCGCTTTCTTTACCGTCGGTCATGCCCGCACGGACAAGAACACCACGCTTTTCCTCGACCCCGGTTTCGCCGTGCACAAACACCAGCACAAATCCATGGGCGTGCCCTTCGAAAGTTTCGACGTCTACAATTTCCGGGGCGACAAACTCCGCGAGAAATTGGAGAGCTGCCTCAAAAAAGGCAATATCTCGTCCATTTTCTATTCCAACCCCAACAACCCCTCGTGGATCTGCTTCACCGACGAGGAACTGCGCATCATCGCCGACTTGGCCAGGAAATACGATGCCATCGTGATGGAAGACCTCGCCTATTTCGGCATGGATTTCCGTCAGGACATCTCCACCCCCGGCGTTCCTCCCTATCAACCTTCCGTGGCACAGTATGCCGACGATTATATCCTCTTTATATCGAGCTCCAAGGCATTCAGTTATGCGGGTGAACGTGTGGGTATGATGGTGATTTCGGACAAACTCTACCACAAGGACTTCCCCGCCCTGTCCACCTATTACAACAGCACGCAGTTCGGCCACACTATGGTGTTCGGCACGCTCTACTGCCTGAGTTCCGGCACGACCCATTCGGTGCAGCACGCCTTGCTCGGCATCCTAAAAGCCTGCAACGAAGGCCGTTACAACTTTGTCAAGGAAACGCAGGTCTATGGCGAGAAAGCGCGCGCGATGAAGAAGCATTTTCTCGACAACGGCTTCTTCCTCACCTACGACAAAGACGTGAACAAAGACCTCTCGGACGGCTTCTACTTTACGGTGGGCTATCCCGGTATGACGAGCGACGAACTGTTGCACAATCTTATCTATTTCGGCATCAGCGCCATATCCTTGGGAGGCACGGGCAGTGACCGCAACGGCATCCGTGTCTGCGTATCGCTGGTTCCCGTCGAGGACATCCCCGAGCTCGGCGCAAGGTTAAAGGCGTTTCACGAATACTTCGGCGGTTGCTAAACATCCGTAAGGTCTTGGCCAAACAGGGGTGTGCGGAAGTGCATTAAAGCCTGCGAAGCACTTTGCAGCACGGAGCACAC
>CAZEOJ010000179.1:0-2319 GCA_964513825.1 uncultured Bacteroidaceae bacterium | reverse complement strand
GATTTTTGGTTTTCCGAAGGAAAGGCATCGGTTGCAGACAGCCTTTGGTTTGTGGAACACGGCTGGACGGTTCGCCAGAGATGGAGTAATCGTTGATTGTCGGCAGAATTTTATGCACTAAAAAAGCCGCAGCTACCCCTGCGGCTTTTTTCATTTATTTGAATTAAAAACTGATACTGATACCAATTCAAATTTTTTCTTTTATAAAAGAAATTTCTTACGCTTTCAGGTAGACTTCGATAGCGCCGCGGCCGTAGCGGGTTATCGAGGCGTCCATGAAATGCACGTCGGGATATTGTCTGAGGCGTTTCTCTATCTCGTGCTTGAGCGTGCCTTCGCCCACGCCGTGGATAAAGATGATTTTGGACAACTTCTGTTCCATGGCCTGGTCGAGACAGGTCTCAAACACCGCCAGCTGCTTGGACAGATATTCCCGTTCCTCGATATTGCGGCATTCCAGACGCGTTTCCATAAGTTTCTCGATATGCAGGTCCACTTTGGCGGTATCCTTGGCAATCATATAGCGTGCCAACGGATTAGCCTTGTGCGGGGCCTGTACCGTAGCGGCCGGTTTCGCGCCGTCTTCGGAAATGGCTTTCCCGTTCCTTTCCTGAAAGGGGATGCCGTGTGTCGCCTCGTGGTGGGCGGCATCGAGCATGGGCACCAGCAACACTTTCTCGCGCATGAACACGGGCAGCACGTAGTTGTCGGCCTGCGAGAGCTGTTGCGCCTTGATCTTGAAGGTCTGCGAGAAAGGTTTGAGCCATGTCTGCCGTTCTTCCGTGCAGAAAAGACCTTGCAGGATGCCTTCCGTCCACAGGCCAATGTCCTCGCGGTCGACGCTCTCCACCAGAATGCGGGAGTAGGGGGGCACGGAGGCGAAGTCGACGCCGTAGAACGATTCGGCGCCTTTGGTGGCGAGGTTGTAGAGCAGGGTGTAGGGTGTGAAGTTGATGATATGGAATTCGATGTCGCCGCGCAGCATAAATTGTTGGTCGACGGGGAGAAGACCGATATAGACGCCTTCCGGTTGCGGTTTCTTGCTGACGAAACCGCGGTGGAGCGGCTGTATGCGGATGTCGGCCTCGTCTTCTGCGGCCGGGGCGGAGGGCTCCGTGTTCCGTGAGGGGGTAGGGGCGGGGTCTTCCAGACCGTAGTCGGCCAGGGTTTTGGGAATCGGTTTCTTTTCGGGTTCCGAGGTCGGGGATTTCTTGCGGTCCTCCTCCTTGGGTTCGGGATTGCCGTAGGTGGCCTTGCCCTCATAGAACAGGCGTTCGGCCGCCGAAGCGGGTTTGTCTATCTTGATGAGGTCGCCCGCCGCATAGGGCAGTTCGAATCCGTCCACCGTGACGCCCACCGTCGAAGGCCCTATGATTTTGGTAATCACACCTTCGCCCATTTGGTCCATAAACTTTACCTTGTCGCCGATCTGGAATTTCATACGCGTGTCTGTTAGAAAAACTACGCAAATATACTAACTTCGCGCAGTGATGTTGAAAATGAGAAATATGAAATTGACGTTGCGGGGGTTGTGTGCCGGCCTGTGCGTGTCGTTGCTGGCGGTTTCCTGCAAGCCCGAGCCCATGCAGACGGGGGTGAGCCTGCGTTTCACCTTTACTTTCGGGGACGAGAGCCTGCGTGTGGGCGACAGGGTATATACCATAGCCTCGGGCGAGAGAATCGTGGTGAGCGACTTCCGTTACTTTGTGTCGGATGTGGTCTTGGTGGATTGTGACGGAAATCGGGTCAAGTTTGAGGATGATGACCGCAATGTGCACTATGTGGATTCGGAATCGGGCGAGAGCCTGACGTGGCGTTCCTCGCGCGAGTTGCCGACGGGGGTATATGATTATGTGGAGTTTGTATATGGATTGGATTCGGTGCGCAATGTCTCGCATGGGTTCAGGAATCCGCCCGAAAGCCTGATGTTCTGGCCGGAGGTGCTGGGCGGGGGCTACCACTACATGCAGATAAACGGCTATTGGGGCGATGCCGGTGATACGGCGTGCGCCAAAACCTACGGTCTGCATACCGGCATCGGCACGGAGAGGGATGAAGCGGGGGCGGTGAATGGGTATTTTTATAATTATGTGAAGATTACCGATTCCTTGCGGTTCTTTCTCGTGGACGGACAGGACAAGACCCTGACGTTGAACATGGATGTGGCCGAGTGGTTCCGCAATCCGCATGAATGGCGTTTTTCGCACTACGGGGGCTCTGTCATGCAGAATCCCGAGGCGCAGCGGGTGTTGCGGGACAATGCGGCGAGTGTGTTCGATGTGAGGGAGTAGGGGCGCCTGCGGCGGGGTAGAGAGTATA
>CAZEOJ010000178.1:0-2326 GCA_964513825.1 uncultured Bacteroidaceae bacterium | reverse complement strand
CCCTCGATACCCTTGGTGTCCCAAGGCTTGGACTGCTCGATAGGCCCGAGAAACATCTCGTACATACGCAGCGTGTCCGCCCCGTAGCGTTCCACAATCTGGTCGGGGTTCTCCACGTTATACATCGACTTGGACATCTTCTCCACCTCCGCGCCGCAGATATACTTGCCCTCTTCGAGCACGAACTCGGCCTGTGCCAAGTCGGGCATCCATTGGCGGAAGCCGTCGAGGTCGAGCACATCGTTGTCGGTGAGGTGGATATCCACGTGCACAGGGTCGCAGAATTCCTCCCGGTGGGCGATGTTCTTCGACACGAACAGGAGCCGTTTACCCTCCTGCGCCATTGCTTCGGTCACGCCGGGCAGCGCGGCTTCGGGACAGGCGGCCACCACGTTGCGGTAGTTGGCCCAGTTGACGCGGTAGGCGAAATTGCTCCGCCCCTGTATCATGCCTTGGTTAATCAGCTTCTTATAGGGTTCGTCCTCGCACACCAACCCGAGGTCGAACAGAAATTTGTTCCAGAAACGGGAATAGATAAGGTGTCCCGTGGCGTGTTCGGCGCCGCCCATATACAGATCCACCTGCCGCCAGTAGTCGTTGGCCTGCTTCGACACCAATTCGCGGTCGTTGTGCGCGTCCATGTAGCGCAGGTAATAGGCGCTCGAGCCGGCGAATCCCGGCATGGTGCAGGTTTCCAAGGGATAGCCGTCTTCGGTCTGCCAGTTCTTGGCGCGTGCCAAAGGAGGCTCGCCCTCTTCGGTGGGCAGGTATTTGTCCACTTCGGGCAGGAGCAGGGGCAGTTTGTCGTCCGAAAGGGTATGGGGGATGCCGTCCTTATAATAAATGGGAAAGGGTTCGCCCCAGTAGCGCTGACGGCTGAAAATGGCGTCCCGCAGACGGTAGTTTATCTGCGCCTTGCCCAAGCCGCGGGCCTCGATTTCCTGCACCATGCGCGCGATAGCGTCCTTGACGCAGAGCCCGTCGAGGAATCGGGAGTTGATGAGTGTGCCGTCTTTGGTCTCGTAGGCTTCCTTTTCGATGTCGCCGCCGGCCACCACTTGGAGGATAGGCAGGTTGAAGTGTTTGGCGAAGCGGTAGTCGCGGCTGTCGTGCGCCGCCACCGCCATAATCGCGCCCGTGCCGTAGCCGGCCAATACGTATTCCGAAATCCATATCGGCAGTTTCTCGCCCGTAAACGGGTGCAGGGCGTAGGAACCCGTAAACACGCCGCTCACCTTGTTCACCTCGGCCTGCCGCTCGCGTTCGGTGCGGTTCTTGGCGTAGTGCACGTAGGCTTCCACCTCGGCTTTCTGTTCGGGCGTGGTGAGGGCGGGGATGTCTTCGTGTTCGGGGCAGAGCACCATGAAGCTGACCCCGAAAAGCGTGTCGGGGCGCGTGGTGAATATCTTGAGCCCTTCGGAAAGGCCTTTGGCGGCGGCGTTGTCGATTTCGAAGCGCACTTCCGCGCCCACGCTGCGGCCTATCCAGTTGCGTTGCATTTCTTTGAGCGAGTCGCTCCATTCCAAGGCATCCAATCCGTCCAAGAGGCGTTGGGCGTAGGCGGTGATACGCAACGACCATTGTTTCATCAGTTTGCGTTCCACGGGGAAACCGCCGCGTTCGGAAAGTCCGTTCACCACTTCGTCGTTGGCGAGCACCGTGCCCAATTGCGGGCACCAGTTCACCATCGTGTCCGAGAGGAACGCCAGACGGTAGTTCATCAGGATGTCGGAGCGTTTCTTTTCGTCGAAGGTGGCCCATTCCTGCGCGCTGAACACGTCGTGGGGCGTGCAGGCGGCTTCTTCCAGCAGGGCGGCGTTGCCTTCCTTTTCCAAGCGGCTCAGCAGCAGCGTGTCGGGCAGGGCTTTCTGCTCTTTCTTGCTGTACCACGAATGGAACAGGCGGATAAAGACCCATTGCGTCCAGTGGTAGTAGGCGGGGTCGCAGGTCTGCACCTCGCGGTCCCAGTCGAAGGAGAAGCCGATAAGGTTGAGTTGCTTGCGGTAGCGTTCTATGTTCTTGCGTGTGGTTTCGGCGGGGTGCTGTCCGGTCTGTATGGCGTATTGTTCGGCGGGCAGGCCGTAGGCGTCGAAGCCCATGGGGTGCAGCACGTTATAGCCTTGCAGGCGTTTGTAGCGGGCGTAGATGTCGCTGGCGATATAGCCGAGGGGGTGGCCTACGTGCAGGCCGGCGCCGGAGGGGTAGGGGAACATGTCCAATACGTAGTATTTGGGCTTGTCCGAGTCGTTGCGGGCCTGAAAGGTCTTGTTCTGCGCCCAGTATTGTTGCCAATAGGCTTCTATTTTCCTGAAATCGTATTCCATAA
>CAZEOJ010000177.1:0-2335 GCA_964513825.1 uncultured Bacteroidaceae bacterium | reverse complement strand
TGCAAGGTATCTGCCAAGGTCTGTGGCTGTGCGCCACGGCGGTAGCCAACCTGTTTATCTTCCTGGGCGTGACGATGCTCAACAACATCGGCCAACAGTGGATTACCTGGATGGTGTTCGCGCTCATCTGCCTGGCTTCGATGGGCGTGATGCTCGGTATGTTGAAGTGGTTGGAAAAGATTACGAAGTAACCCTCTGCTTCCATAAAGAAAAGCCTCGGCATCCGTGGATGCCGAGGCTTTTTTTTAACCCTACCTTTTATTCCTGCTTGTTCTTCTTGAAGAAATCGTCCAAATCCCGCTCTTGCTTCTCAGCGCCGATAAAGTTGAAACGGTAACGGCTTCCGCGTTTCTCGCCCTCTTTCTTACCATAGACACTGCCGTTGAGATTGATGTTGAGACCCACCAGATACTGGGAACCGAACTTGCTGCCCTGCACATGGAAAACGGCGGCGGCCTCGGCGCTCACAAAACCGTTCTCGAACAAGACGCAATACACCTTGCTCTGCAAGTAGGATTTAGAACGCAGGAGCGGGTTTCCCCAATAGGTGAGCGAATAGTTGTCGGTGGGCACGGTAAAGCGCTCCTGCCCGTAGTAATAGAGCGTGCGCGTGCCGAACCGCCAATAGCGCAGATGCAGGTCCGCCACCATGCCCAAAGGCATACGGGGAGGGGTGACATGGTCTCTCTTGCACTCGTAACCCATCATGAAGTTTACCGAAAGACGCGCATCATACAGGCGCTTGGCGTATCCCGAAAAGTCGATGCCGATGCCCGCCTGCCCCAAGCCGTTGTCGTGCACCACCCCGTCTCCGGAATGCGGGCGCGTATTGGCGTAGTGGTAGTAGTAGCCGCACACCTGCGCGAAAAACCATTTGTAGCGTTGCTCCCCGCTCAGACCCACAAAAAAGGCCTCCCGGGTTATAGGCGACTGCGCGCCCGTCCAGTCCAGCCAAAGGCTCAGGAAATTGTTTTTTCCGCTCAGTTTATAAAAAAGCCCCGTCATGTTGGGACGGAAATAGTTGAACGTGTCGCGGATAAAGAAATTGGTATAGTTCGACAGCAGTTCCTCGCGCGGAAAAGCCCCGAAACGGAACAGATGCCGGTCGTTCTTATATTGGAAATAGCCGATAAAGGAAACCTTGTCTAAATATTTGGGCGAACCGAAGGAGGTTTGCAGATGCGTTCCCACGAAAAGCGAGAAATCCTGATAGGCCAAACCCACCTGCGGCGAGAAACGGAAACCGTACATGGTTTTGGAGAGGGCGTTATCAATGTTCTCGTATTCGCCGTTATCGAAAAACCCCTTGGCATCGGCTTTCCATTCAAAGCTCTGCGCGTGAACCGGCGGCAGACAGACCGGCAACACGCACAGCAGAACCCCAAGAACCCTATAAAACTTATGCGACATCACTTTCGGTATATTATATTTATAATACGCGAAAGTACAAAAAAAGGGGGGCGCGTGTAAACACGCGCCCCCCCTCTGCATCCCGGCACTTAAAGTGCCGACACAATAACTATCTTACCACCAATTTCTTGACAGCCGTCTGACCATTGGCGCGCACACGTACAAAGTAGATGCCGCTGTTGTCCAGACGTAGCTGAACGTTGCCTTCGGCCACGGCCATGCGTTTTACCAGAACGCCCGCGGCGTTGAAGATTTCAACATTCGCGTCGGCGGGAGCAACCACATTGAAATCGCCGTCCGTCGGGTTCGGGTAGATGCGTACACCGGCCAGTTCCTGGACTTCGTTGGCTGTTTCCTTCACCGTATAGACCGCTTCGGCCACCAGAGAATTCACCATGCCTTCCTTCACGGCGATGGCCTTGACGGTCATGTCCTTGTCGATAGTGATTTCGGCGGTATATTCGGTGCTTTCGGCCGTGGGAACGCTACCATCTACGGTGTAGTAAATCTTGGCGCCTTCGGTGGCACATTCAATCTTCACCTTTGTGTCTTTGGCCACTTCGCCCGCAACGGGATTGAACGTAGGCGTCTTCACCGTGTCGGGTATTGTAAAGGTAGCTTCGGCCACATTCGAAATCAAATCGCGTTCCTCATCGCCCGTCTTGGCCTTGAACGCCATCGCCTTGATGGTCATGGCCTCGTTCACCACAATCTTCTGCGTATATTCCAAGGTATAATCCTTGCCCGCCTCAGGCAGACTGTCGTTGACCGTGTAGAGAATCTTGACGCCTTCGGCAACCCCTTCGGCCAGCTTGATTTCCACTTCCGTGCCTTTTTTCACCTCGCCACCGGCAGGTGTGATGATAGGCTTCGGAATATCCTTCATAATCTGATACTCAAAGATGGCGTAATCCCACTGCCTTAT
>CAZEOJ010000176.1:0-2378 GCA_964513825.1 uncultured Bacteroidaceae bacterium | reverse complement strand
CCCCTGACCTCTTGACTGCCAGTCAAACGCTCTAGCCAACTGAGCTAATGCCCCGATCACCTCGCGGTAATGCCCCGAAAGGGACTGCAAAGGTATAAAAACTTTTTTAAACTGCAAACCTCACTTCAAAACTCCGCCCCACCCTAATCCTTCTTCTTGCTGAACGGATAACGCGCCACGATTTTCACATGCGCCCACAAGGTGCCCCACAAACCGAAATGCAAGCGCATGATGCGGTAACGTTCCAGCCACGACTTTTTCCGATGCGTGTCCGACAACCCCGATGTCATGAATCGGGAAATATAGCCGTCCACATACACATTCCGCCGCGACCGCGCCAACACCTTGCACGTCCAGTCGTAGTCGGCGCTGATGCGGTAGCGCGTATCGTAGAGCGGCGCTATGTCCCTGCTCGCCAGAATGGATTGATGACAAACCACCAAACCGTTGAGCAAGCTCCTTTTGGTAAGCACCTTCGGGGCGATTTTGTGACGCTCGCCGAGCGGACGGTCATTCTCGTCGATGATGAGCGACTGCCCGTACAGCACCTCGGCCTCGGGCTGCGCCTCATAGGCCTTGGCGAGCAATCCGAACGTATTGAGATCAAACACCTTGTCACCCGCATTCATAAACCACACAAACCTGCCGTCCGCCATTTTCAAACCCTTGTTCATGGCATCGTACAGCCCCTTGTCGGGCTCACTCACCCACTTCACCGCCACATCGGGATGCTGCGCGGCCTGCCGTTCTATAATCCGCACGGTATCGTCTTTCGACGCCCCGTCTATCAGGATATATTCGAAATCGCGAAAATCCTGTTCCAGCACGCTCTGCATGGTTTTCTCGAGCAGGTGCGCGGCGTTGAAAGTAACGGTGATGATCGAAAATAAAGGTCTTTTGTTGGTTGCCATAATTTTCCTGTATGTGGAGCCCTCCCGACAAACGCCGGAGCCTATCGGCAAAGGTATGTATTTTTTTATAGATTAATCAACTCTGCGAGATTCCATTGCAGAAAGTCTTCGACCGGCACCCCGCCCGAGCCTACCACAAACGAACTCTTGGGATTGAAGCGCTTACTGAACTCCTGCAAACCTTTGTTGGTGGTACGGCGGCCGCTCTTCACCTCAATCGCCACACATCGGCGGTTGCTCTCGATGATAAAATCAACCTCTGCGTTCCTGTCCCGCCAATAATACACCTTATAATCGGCATCTTCCGCACTATTCAGGATATGCGCTCCCACTGCGCTCTCAACCCAGCGCCCCCACTCTTTGGGATTGGTATACGCCTTTTCAAAGGTCATTCCCGAAAGCGCACTGAGCAGCGAGGTATTATATACGAACATCTTGGGCACGGAATTGTATTGCCGCGCACGGTCACGGGCATATTTCTGCAAACCGCACAACAACTGCGATTCGTCGAGGGTGGTCAGATAGTTGGCCAAGGTGGTCACATTGCCGATATCCTGCAACTGCCCGAGCAGTTTGGTCAGAGAGATTTCCGATCCCGAATAGGTGCACCCAAGTTCAAACAGCCGTTTCATCAATTCCGGCTTGTAAACGTTTTTTGTCATCAGAATATCGCGTTCTATGGCCGGAGCCACGATACTGTCCTTGATATAACGCCGCCACCGGGTCTCGTTGTCGATAAGGTTCGCCCCACCGGGATAGCCGCCGAAGAATATATAATGAGCCACGTCCAAACCGAAAGCATCGTGCATTTCCTTATAACTCCAATGCGGCATCCGTATCAACTCGTAACGGCCGGCAAGCGATTCGGTGAGCCCGTCTTTCAACAGCAAGCGCGAGGAACCGAGAATAATCACCTTGATGGCAGTCCCCGTAAATGTATCGGTATCCCATTGCTTCTTAACCTCTTCGCTCCAATTATCCAATTTGTGGACCTCGTCGATGACAAGCAGAAATTCCGCATGATTCTCCAGCGTCATCCTAGCCCGTGCGGAGTTCCATATCTCACCTATCCAAGCGGTATTGGTTTTATCCACCCCGTCGGCCGACACCAATAAGTGAGGGATGGAGGATTCCTCCACAACCTGTCTTACCAAAGTAGACTTACCGACCTGTCGCGGGCCGGAAATAACCTGAATGAATCGGCGAGGTTCCGCTATACGTTTCTCCAATTCGCCAAACAGCAGCCTTTTATACATAAGTCTTTGATATTTCAACCGCAAAGATATACAAAATGTTCAAATCTTCATTACAAAATGTTCAAAAGTTCACTACAAAATGTTCAAATCTTCATTACAAAATGTTCAAAAGTTCACTACAAAATGTTCAAATTTCAATTACAAAATGTTCAAATTCCGGTCGTAAAACACCCAAATCCGTTTTGCGCCCAAAATTTCGTAACTTCGCGCA
>CAZEOJ010000175.1:0-2396 GCA_964513825.1 uncultured Bacteroidaceae bacterium | reverse complement strand
GGTCTCCGCCATCACGCTGTCCAAGATGCGCAGGTCCTCTTCCTTGCGCTTGATGGCCTCTTTAAGGATGGCTGTCTGGTCCATCGACCCCGAATCCGGGTGAAAATGCTCGATTTCTTCGTGGAATAGACGTATCATCTTGGAGGCCGAGTAGTAGATGTCAGGAGCGGGTTTCTGATTGTCATCGAATACCTTTCCCTCCAGGTCCTGGGCTGTCTGGGCGCTGACGGCCTGCTGCGCCGTTTCGGCCGTCGTTGCGTATGCTGCCGTTTCGGCCTCCTTGGCCGACAGGGCGGTGGCGGCTTCTGCCGCCCTGTACGCATAGAGTGCGGTCGGGACGGCCGAGATCGGGACTACCGCCAGTTCGGAGGCACCGTCAAGCACCCGAAGGGTGGAGGGATGGCTCCAATCGATAGCGTCGTAGTGGCTGTTGACGGGCGTGCCGTGGCCTAAATACACGTGTACTTGGCCGAGCGCATCGGTCGTTACTGCATGGCGTTCCTGATAGATGGTCGCACCCTCCTGTTGCAGTTCGAGCGTGAGGGTCAGTGTTTCATCGGCACGCACATAGCCGCGCTCATCACGCAGCACGGCTTGGTATTTCACAGGCGGTACGGTGGCCGTATTCTCGATGGTCTTCTTGCCCCCCATTGCCGGGGCGGCCACCGCCATGCCGATCGAGCACATTAGGCTCAGTATCGGCAAGAGCAATCTTTTTCTTTTCATGATAGGTTGTATATAAATGATTAAAATTTCAATCCACGACGTTTGGTCGTCTTCTGCTTGTTCCTGTGAGCGTTCACCTCTTGGCGTTTTGCCAATCCGGTGGTATCCTTGTATTCGCCGGTAATCAGTAAGGTTTTTACAGAATCAATAATTTGAGCAAGAGGGCGGTCGGATGCATCCTCAAGGTCCCGTTTTCGATAAAAATACTCGATGACGTGTGCTTTCCCGTCATTGGTCAGACCTTTGTTGTTTCGGTGGGATATGGCGATACTGATTGCCTCGGATTCATTCCTTTTATCGAAGTTGGAAACTTTGGCATTATGATTGCTGATCCGTAAGATGATTCTATCTCCGCTTGGCAGAAGAAACGTACCATATTGGCTGGCGGAATAGGGGCGTAAACAAAGAGCCTTGGAAAGATTCGTGATGAACCCGCGTGTCCTGTTCGGTAGTTTTTGATATGCGGAAACGAGGTAATCAAGATTTTTGATTACCTTTGCAATCGTTTCCGTTGGTGTGGCAACGATCTCTTCGATACTGGCGGAAACATGAGGAGTATCTGAAATGACAGTGGCCTGGTTGGTAGATACGTTGCCGTCCGCCATCGTCGCGGTTTCGGATACTCCTTTCTTTTTGTCTTCCATTTTTTTCAGTCTTTTTACTTCTCCTTTCCTTGCCTACAGGCGTTTTTTCCTGTGCGGTAAGGCGACTTGGAACGTCAGGTGATGGGCGGCCACCCCTGCCATGATGCCGTTGAAGCGGAACGGCATCAGGAAGCGGTAGCCGAGGTGGCAGCACTTGCCGAAGTCAAATCCTATGCCGAGACCGGCCGTCTGCACGTCTTTCGTGCCACGGTAGAGAATATCTGCGTGGAAGAACCCGTAACGGGCGTTCAGCCCCGCTGTCACCGTGTGGCCGGTATGGTCGTAGGCGTAATAGGTATAGTTGAGATACGGCAGGAGAGTCGCCATTCGGCTGCGGTCGTGGGTGTAGGCTCCCAGATGTTGTTCGTAGAAGAACGTGCCGCCTACCGAGAAATCATTACCCGGCAAAGCGGCGGCACCTGTGGCGGCGAAGCCGAGGCGGTAATCCTCCCGTGCCTGATAGACGAAGCCCAACGATACCGCCGGTGTGTGGAAGTATCGGTTGTAGTTTATGTCGGCGTAGTCCGGGTGTTCCGTGACTACATCGTGGAAAGCATAGTACCGATAACCGAAATCATAGGTTAGGTTGGCGAGCAGCTGCCAGTCCGGGGCGACACGGAGGTTGGCCGTCAGTCCCACGGCACCGTGCACGTCATAACGAAAGCCGCTATGGGTGCTATATACGTCGCCGTGGAACGTCAGGGCGGCATGGTCGTAGGTCAGGGCGGTCGGCGTGCCGGCCAGCGACAGGTGATAGGTCTGCGGATGCCCCTTGAGAGCCATGTACTGTTGGGTAGTGTTCAGCTCCGTGCGGAAACGGCTTGCCTGTATCGCGTGGAACAACGGCGAATGATCCGCCAGGCGGGCGGTGGGCATGGAGGGATAAATCAAGCCCTGTGCCGAACACAACAACGGCAGCAGGCCTATCATCGCGGATAGGATTATTTTGACGGTATTCTTCATCATAACGGATTATTTGCGTTCTACGACTTCGACAAAGCCTTTTTGACGGGTTACCGTGCCGCC
>CAZEOJ010000174.1:0-2456 GCA_964513825.1 uncultured Bacteroidaceae bacterium | reverse complement strand
AAACGTTCGTAGGTGGAGGGGTCCTGGAGGGTTTTGATGCGGGAGAAGGCGTGGGGCGGGAGGAAGGGGCCGCGGAACTGGCTCCAGTAGAGTTTCTGACGGTGCAGGGCGGAGAGGGGGCGCAGGCCGCAGGCGAGATAGTTGCGCCAGAGCGTCTGTACGAAGCGGGCAAAGAGGGTCTGCATGTCGGAGGGTGAGTAGGCGATGCCCGCCAGCACGCCCGGCAGGAAAGGGTCGGCGATGACACCGCGCCCTATCATCACACGATTCACCTTATATTCTCCTTTTCCGAAACGCGAAACGAAAGCCTGCGCCTTCTGCATGTCGGTGATGTCTCCGTTGTAGATGCAAGGCGCATAAAGAAGACGCAGGACCTGGTCGAACATGTCCCAATCCGCCTCGCCCCCGTAGAGTTGCGTGCCGATGCGCGGATGCACCGCCACATAAGCGAGCGGGTAGCGGTTCAGCACCTCGACAACCTTGAAAACTTCGTCGGGAGAGCGGTAGCCGAGGCGGATCTTGACCGAAATCGGCAGGGGCGAGGCGGGGACGACGCGGCTTAGAAAAGCGTCGATGCGGTCGGGGTGAGGCAAGAGGCCGCTGCCCCTCTGTTTGGCGGCTATCTGCGGTTTGGGACAGCCCAGATTCCAATTCACGGAATGGTATCCCAAGTCGGCCAAGGCCTTGGCCATTACCAGGAAAGCATCGGCCTGATTGCCCAACACCTGCGGCTCCACGTCCATGAGGTTGTTTTGCGGCAGCAGGTCGGCGAGGTGCGCGCGCTTGACCTTCTCGCCCGGCACCAGACTCACGAACGGACTCACGGCCTTGCGCATCAGCCGCCCCGTATGCGGACGCGTGTCGGAGCCGAACACCTCCATCCACGCGTTGCGGTAAGGGTGGTCGGTCACCCCGTCCATCGGGGCCAAAATCCATTCTATATCGTCTAAGGAAAGCATGGCGAGGGAGGATTACCGCAGCATCGAGCAGGCCTTCTTCAATCCCTCCACAAGCGCGTCCACCTCCTCCAAGGTATTGTAGCAGGCAAAGCTGCAACGCAAAGTGCCGGGTATGTTCAGGTGCCGCATAAGCGGTTGGGCGCAGTGATGACCCGTGCGCACGGCGATACCCAACTGGTCTAATATCACACCCGCATCGTAGTGATACACATCTTTTATATTGAACGAAATCACGCCCGAACGATTTGCCAGTCCTCCGTAGATTTCCATTCCGTCTATCTCGTTGAGACGGTTGCAGGCGTATGCGATTAACTCCGATTCGTGCTTCTGCAAGGCATCGAAGCCGATTTCTTTGAGAAAATCGAGCGCTTCTTTCAGCGCGATGGCTTCGGCGATAGGCGGTGTTCCGGCTTCGAACTTGAAAGGCAGTTCGGCAAAGGTGGTCTGCTGAAAATCCACATCGGCAATCATTTCGCCGCCGAACTGGTAGGGCGGCAAGGCCTCTAAAAGCTCGCGTTTTCCATAGAGCGCGCCTATGCCCGTGGGTCCGTAGGCCTTATGTCCCGACCAGGCATAGAAGTCGCAGTCCAAATCCTTTACATCCACAGGAATATGCGCCACGCTTTGCGCTCCGTCTATCATCACGGTGCAACCCGCTTGGTGGGCGCGGGCGATGATTTCCTTGACCGGGTTGATGATGCCCAATACATTGGAGATATGTGGAATGGAGAGCAGTTTGAGGCCCTGTTTCAGTTCGTTGTCGAGGGCGGCGAGATCCAGCGTGCCGTCGGGGAGGGTGGGGAGGATGCGGAACTCGGCGCCGCTGCGCAGGCAGGCCTGTTGCCAGGTGACGAAGTTGGAGTGATGGTCGGCCACGCTCACCGCCACGCGGTCGCCGGGTTTGAGCATGGCCTGCGCATAGCCGCTCGCCACGAGGTTGATGGCTTCGGTGGTGCCTTTGGTCAGTATCACGGGTTCGTCCTCGCCCGCGCCCATGAAGCGGCCCGCGCAAGCGCGGGCCGCTTCCCACGCTTGCGTGGCCTCCTGGCTCAGAAAGTGCACGCCCCGGTGGATATTGCTGTTGAGATGCGTGTAGTAGTGGGTGATGCAGTCGATGACCCGCGTGGGCTTCTGCGTGGTGGCGGCGTTGTCCAGATAGACCAAAGGTTTGCCGTGCACCTTCTCGGCCAATATCGGGAATTGCGCGCGTGTATCTTGAATGTTCATAATCTGTTGTTTATAGGGTTTTGATGCGGGGCTCGGCGCAGCCGAGCCCCGACCCCCGTCCAAACAAAATTAAAAATTCCGAACGAATTATAGGGTTTGTAGGTTTGAAATACTTACCTTTGCGATGAAAAAGCAAATCCGGGTGAGTTACTTTGATAAAAATTTCCTCATCCGACTAACTTACATTTGAAAAATGAAGAACAAATATTCCGACTTGATTGATCAGACCTTTGAGTTTCCGAAAGATGAATTCAAGGTGGTTGACGGTGA
>CAZEOJ010000173.1:0-2505 GCA_964513825.1 uncultured Bacteroidaceae bacterium | reverse complement strand
ACCACCGCGCCCGCCGCTACAATCGCACCCTCCCCGATATTCACGCCCGGAAGGATTGTCGCATTCGCGCCGACCCATACCTTGTTGCCGATATGCACGGGCTTGGGGTTCATGTCGGCGCGCGAATCGGGATCCATAGCATGGTTCAGGGTGGCTATCACCACATTCTGCCCTATCAGCACATCATCGCCGATCGTGATGCCGCCCTGGTCCTGAAACTTGCAGCCGGCGTTGACAAAAACCCGCTTTCCGAAAACAAGGTTCTTGCCGCAGTCGGTGTTGAACGGAGGAAACATCCGAAAGGAGGCGTCCACTTCCCTGCCCGTAAGCTCCGACATAAGCGCCACGATTTCTTCGGGCGTATGGTAACGGCCGTTGAGTTCGAGCGTGATGCGTATCGCTTCCTGACTCAGACGGTGCATCATCTCGTGAACGGGCGAGCCGGCGATAACCGGCTCGCCCGCATTCATATAGTCGAGGAATTCCCGGGTTGTCATTTCATCCAGGTATTATAGAAATCGGTGATTTTGTCGAAAGGAATCTTGTTGAGATTGTCGTAGAGGTCGCAATGGCTGGCATCCTTGACAATAAGCAGTTCCTTGTTGTCGCCTTGCAGCAGTTTGAAGGCATCCTCGCCGAAGTAGCGGGAATGGGCGTTCTCTCCATGCACCACCAACACGGCATTGCGGATTTCCCCCGCGCGGCTCAGAAGCGGAAAGTTGATGAATGGCAGGAAAGAGGTGGTGTTCCAGCCGTCGTTCGAGTTGCCCGAGCGGGCGTGATAGCCGCGCGGGGTCTTGTAGTAGGCGTAGTAATCCTTGATGAACTGCGGCGCATCGTCGGGCAGCGGATCCACCACGCCGCCGGCGCGTTGATACCGGCCGTTGCGGTAGTCTTCGGTGCGTTGGGCGTTGAACGCTTCCTTGGCCTTGTAACGGGCGTCGGCATGGTCTTCCTTGTCGTAATAGCCGTTGGCGGTTACGCGGCTCATGTCGTACATCGTGGAGGCTACGGTAGCCTTGATGCGTGTGTCGGAAGCGGCGGCGTTGATGGCGAAACCGCCCCAGCCGCAGATGCCCAGGATACCGATGCGGTCGGCATCCACATTGGGTTGCACGGAGAGGAAGTCAACGGCGGCCGAGAAGTCTTCGGTATTGATGTCGGGAGAGGCCACGCGCCGCGGCATCCCGCCGCTCTCACCGGTAAAGGAGGGGTCGAAGGCTATCGTAAGGAAGCCTCTCTCGGCAAGCTGCTGGGCATAAAGTCCGCTCGATTGTTCCTTGACCGCGCCGAAAGGACCGCTTACCGCAATGGCAGGCAGTTTGCCTGTGGCGTTTCTGGGCGTGTACATATCGGCTACCAGCGTGATGCCGTAGCGGTTCACGAAAAGAACCTTGCGGTGGTCCACTTGATCGCTTTTGGGAAAAACCTTGTCCCATTCCTGGGTCAGCGTGCACGGCGCCTGAGGCGCGAGCGAGGTGTTGGTGTTCGGATTGTTCATGGTCTGTGCGTTTGCCGCCAGCGCAACGAGGGCCAGCGCAAGTGAAAGGATTGATTTTTTCATGTCGCAAAAATACATTTCTATCGGAATCCCGTCCTAACCCACTTTGCCGATTTATCTACCCATATTGCGGATAATTTCGGGAGATTGCCGGATATGGTTTAGTTTTGCAGTATGGAAAAGATGGTGAACCTCGACAGCATAGACGCCTATAACAAGTTGTATGGGCTTGCGACACAACATCCTCTGGTGGCCGTAATCGACCTTAAAAAAGCCAAAAAGACGGTGAACCATGTCCGTATGAATTACGGCATCTATGCGCTCTTTCTCAAAAACGGCGTGAACTGCACCATCAAATATGGTCGCCGCAATTACGACTATCAGGAGGGTACGGTGGTGAGTTTCGCTCCCGGTCAGGTTATCGATGTGGAGATGATTGAAACGGAACAGGCGCCGGATGTGCTGGGCCTGCTTTTTCATCCCGACCTTATTTTCGGCACGCCGCTGGCCTCCAAGATCTCTTCGTTCGGTTTCTTCGATTATTCGCAGATGGAAGCCCTGCACTTGTCGGAAGACGAGAGGAACAAGTTTCTCGATTGTCTGGAAAAAATAAAGGAAGAGGCGGAACATCCGGTCGACCGTCATTCGGCCACCTTGCTCTCGGCCAACATCCAGGTGTTGCTCGAATACCTCCACCGGTTCTACGACCGCCAGTTCATCACCCGCCACAAGGTGAATTCGGAAGTGGTGGCGCAATTTGAACGCGAGTTGAAGGCTTACTACCAAAACGGCAAGTCCCAAGGCATTCCGGGCGTGGCCTACTTTGCCGAGAAAGCCAACCTTTCTCCCGGTTATTTCGGAGATTTGATACGCAAGGAAACCGGTTCCACCGCCAAAGACCTTATCGCGCGGCATCTCGTCGCCGTGGCCAAGCACCGTCTTGCCGTATCCGACGAGGATGTGAACCTTATCGCCTACGACCTCGGCTTTGAATACCCGGCGCA
>CAZEOJ010000172.1:1213-2547 GCA_964513825.1 uncultured Bacteroidaceae bacterium | reverse complement strand
TTGACCATGTTTTCGGTCTTCATGATCTTTTCCAGATCGGCTTTGGACATCAATTTCTGTTTGAGTACCAAATCGATCACGCTCTTGCCGGTCTTCTTGGCTTCCTTGGCGATTTCGTCGCCCTTGTGGTGGCCGATGTAGGGGTTCAACATCGTGATGATACCGATGCTGTTCTCCACCATTTCGCGGCAGCGTTTTTCGTTGGGCTTCAAACCTTCGATACACAGGGTACGCAAGGTGGCGAAAGCGTTTTGCAGCAATTCGATGGATTCGAACACCGCGTAGCACATAACGGGTTCCATTACGTTCAATTCCAACTGGGCGGCGTCGGCGGCCATAGTCACGGTAAGGTCGTTACCGATGACGCGGAAGCATACCTGGTTCACCACTTCGGGAATAACGGGGTTCACCTTGCCGGGCATGATGGAGGAACCGGGCTGCATTTCGGGAAGGAACACTTCCTGCAAGCCGCAGCGGGGGCCGGAGCCCATCAGACGCAAGTCGTTGCAGACTTTGCCCAGACGAACCGCCAGACGTTTCAGGCCGGAGGAGTAGTTCACTACCGCGCCGTTGTCGGAGGTTACGAAAACGAGGTTCTTATCCAATTTAATCTTGAGCTTCATCACGGAAGCCAAAGCCTTGGCGCAGGCATCGGCATAACCCGGTTCGGCGTTGATACCCGTACCGATAGCGGTAGCGCCCATGTTCACCGTCAGGAATTCCTGGGCGGCGGCGTCCAAAGCGGCCACTTCGCGTTTCAAACCTTCGGCAAAGCCGTTGAAGGTCTGACCCAAGGTCATGGGAACGGCATCCTGCAACTGGGTACGACCCATCTTGACCATCTTGGCGAAAGCCTTGCCTTTCTTTTCCAAAGAGGCGATGAGCTTCTTCAACTCGGCCACCATTTCCACATGGCTGAAATACAAGCCGAAGTGCATGGCGGTGGGATAAGCGTCGTTGGTGGACTGCGAGCAGTTCACGTGGTCGTTGGGGTTGCAGTATTGGTATTCGCCGGGTTTGTGGCCCATAATCTGGAGCGCACGGTTGGCGATCACTTCGTTGGCGTTCATGTTCATCGTGGTGCCGGCACCGCCCTGAATCATATCGGAGGCGAAAGCGTCGTGGTGCTGGCCGGCGATGATTTCCTTGCAGGCCTTTACAATAGCATCCAACTGCTTCTTGTCAACACGTTTGGGGTTGATCTGGTTGTTGGCGATGGCAGCGCCCCACTTGGTGTAGGCAAACCCCTTGATGAAGTTGGGGTAGCGGTACATGGGAACATTGCTGATCTTGAAGTTTTCGAAACCACGGGCGGCTTGCACGCCGTAAAGGGC
>CAZEOJ010000172.1:0-1113 GCA_964513825.1 uncultured Bacteroidaceae bacterium | reverse complement strand
TTATTACTATTTACGTGTCGAACCCGGGTAAACCTTCAAGGCTTCTTCCAAGCAATGCATGGCTTCACGCAGGTCTTCTTCTTTCAATACATAACTGATGCGCACTTCGTTCATACCCGAACCCGGCGTGGAGTAGAAACCCGTGGCGGGAGCGAGCATCACGGTCTTGCCGTCGGTGCTGAACTCTTCGAGCAACCATTGGCAGAACTTGTCGGCGTTGTCGATAGGCAGACGGGCCACCGCATAGAAAGCGCCCTTGGGATTGGGGCAGAAGCAGCCGTCCATCTTGTTGATAGCCTCCACCACGATGTCGCGGCGCTTGGTGTATTCGGCCAACACTTCGGCAAAATACGATTCGGGCGCGTCGATAGCGGCCTCGCCGAAAATCTGTCCGTAGGTGGGAGGGCTCAGACGGGCCTGGGCGATTTTCATCGCCGTGGCGTACACTTCCTTGTTCTTGGTCACGAACATACCGATACGGCAGCCGCAGGCCGAGTAACGTTTGGAAATGGAGTCGAGCAGAATCACGTGTTCTTCCAAGCCTTCGAGCTGCATCACCGAATGGTATTTGCAGTTGTCGTAGCAGAACTCGCGATATACCTCATCGGCCATAAGGAACAGGTCGTGTTTCTTGACAATCTGCGCCAACACCCGCAGTTCTTCTTCGGAATAGAGGTAACCGGTGGGGTTGTTGGGGTTGCAGATAAGGATGGCCTTGGTGTTGGGCGTGATTTTCTTCTCGAATTCCTCGATAGGAGGCAGGGCGAAACCGTTTTCTATCTTGGAAACGATAGGCACGGTCTTTACACCCGCCTGTTTGCCGAATCCCGAATAGTTGGCGTAGAAAGGCTCGGTAACGATGACTTCATCGCCGGGATTGAGGCAGGTCATGAACGCGAACAGAATGGCTTCCGAGCCGCCGTTGGTAACGATAATCTCGTTTTCGTCCACGTTGATGTTGAAAGTCTTGTAGTATTCGGCCAACTTCTTGCGGAACGAAAGGATACCCGCCGAATGGCTGTAAGCCACCAAAGGCAGGGTGTTGTTCTTTACCGCATCCAGCGCCACTTTGGGCGAAGCGATGTCGGGCTGTCCGATATTGAGGTGATAGAC
>CAZEOJ010000171.1:0-2552 GCA_964513825.1 uncultured Bacteroidaceae bacterium | reverse complement strand
CCTCTACAATCAGGCGGCGCAGGTTTGGAACCACACGTTCTATTGGAGTTGCATGAAGGCGGCCGGCGGCGGCGCCCCGACGGGTGCTTTGGCCGACGCCATCAACGAGAAATGGGGGGCGTTCGAGGCTTTTCAGGCGGAATTCACCAAAGCCGCCGCCGGCCTGTTCGGCTCCGGCTGGGTGTGGCTCGCCCACAAGAACGGCAAACTGGAAATCATCGCCATGCCCAACGCCGGCAACCCCCTGCGCGACCACAAAGAACCCCTTTTGGTGATTGACGTTTGGGAACACGCCTACTACTTAGACAAGCAGAACCGTCGTCCCGACTATATCGCCGACTTCTGGAAGCTGGTGGATTGGGATGCGGTGAGCGAACGCTATTAAGAAAGCCATGAACGTTTTTCTGGTCGGTTTCATGGGCTGCGGCAAAAGCACTTGGGGCAAGAAATTGTCCGCCAAGTTGGATTGCCCGCTCTACGATACCGACCAGGAGACGGAAAGGCTCGTAGGACTTTCGATTCCGGAAATCTTCGCCCGTCATGGCGAGGCGTTTTTCCGCGAGAAGGAAACGGAAGTCCTGCATCGTGTGGCGAAACTCCCCGAGGTGGATTTCCGCATCGTGGTGACAGGCGGCGGGTTGGCCACACATCACGACAATATGCCATGGATGAACCGACACGGACGGTCCGTCTATCTTTACCTACCCCCGGAGGCCTTGGTTTCCCGCCTCAAAGAAGACCCCAACCGTTCGGTCCGTCCCCTTTTGAAAGACCTGCGCACCGACGGACAGCTGCACGCCTTCGTGACGCAGAAACTCGCCGAACGCGAGATGTTTTACAGGCAGGCCACGTTGATTTTCGAACCCCTGCGGGAAGACACCGCAGCCCTTGTTTCGCATATAAAAACCCTAAAAACAATATAGTATGAAGGCTTTTCAAACCAACGAAATCAAAAACATCACCCTTTTGGGCAGCTCGGGTTCCGGTAAGACCACTTTGGCCGAATCTATGTTGTTTGAAGGCGGTGTGATCAACCGCAGAGGCTCGGTGGACGCCAAGAACACGGTCTGCGACTTCTTCCCCGTAGAAAAGGAATACGGCTATTCGGTGTTCTCCACCGTGTTCAGCGTGCTCTGGCAGGAACGCAAGCTCAACTTCATCGACTGCCCGGGCTCCGACGACTTTATCGGCGGCGCGGTTTCGGCGCTCAACGTCACCGACACGGCGCTTATGGTGCTCAACGCGCAGTATGGCGTGGAAGTGGGCACCGTCAACCAATTCCGCTACACCGAACAGTTCCATAAACCCGTCATCTTCATCGTCAACCAGCTCGACCACGAAAAGGCCGACTTCGACAACACCGTGGCGCAGCTGCACGAACACTGGGGCAACAAGGTGGTGCAGATTCAGTATCCCGTCACCGTGGGCCCGAACTTCAACGCGGTGGTGGATGTGTTGAAAATGAAGATGTATAAATGGAAGCCCGAAGGCGGCGTGCCCGAGGTGACCGATATTCCCGACGCGGAAAAAGACAAGGCTATGGAACTGCACAAAGCCTTGGTGGAAGCCGCCGCCGAACACGACGACACCCTTATGGAAAAGTTTTTCGAAGAGGGCACGTTGAGCGAGGACGACATGCGGGCGGGCATCCGCGCGGGCCTCGTCACCCGCAATATGTTCCCCGTTTTCTGCGTGTCGGGCCTCAAAGACATGTGCGTGCGCCGCACTATGGAATTCTTGGGCAATGTGGTGCCCTGCACCGACAAGATGCCGCGTCCCGTCACCGAAAAGGGCGAGGAAATCACCCCCGACTCCAACGGCCCCACCAGCCTCTTCGTGTTCAAGACCACCGTGGAACCGCATATCGGTCAGGTGTGCTTCTTCAAGGTGATTTCGGGCAAGGTGAAGGCGGGCGACGATCTGGTGAATGCCGACAGAGGCTCCAAAGAACGTATCGCACAGATTTTTATGGTGGCCGGACAGACCCGTACCGAGGTGGAGGAACTCTCGGCGGGCGACATCGGCGCCACCGTGAAGATGAAAGACGTGCACCGCGGCAACACGCTCAACAGCAAGGACTGCGATTATTCCTTCGATTTCATCCGTTTTCCCGAGCCCAAATACCGCCGCGCCATCAAGCCCGTCAATGAGGCCGATGCCGAGAAGATGATGGAAATCCTGTTCCGTATGCGCGAGGAAGACCCCACGTGGGTGGTGGAGCAGTCGAAAGAGCTCAAACAGACGATTGTGTCGGGTCAGGGCGAATTCCACCTGCGCACCCTCAAATGGAGAATCGAGAACAACGACAAATTGCCTATCGAGTTCATCGAACCCCGCATTCCTTATCGCGAAACCATCACCAAGGCCGCCAGGGCCGACTACCGCCACAAGAAACAATCGGGCGGTGCGGGTCAGTTCGGCGAGGTACACTTGATTGTGGAGCCGTATTACGAAGGTATGCCCGCGCCCACCACGTATAAGTTCGGCGGACAGGAGTTCAAGGTGAACGCGCGCGACACCCAGACTATCGATTTGGATTGGGGCGGCAAGCT
>CAZEOJ010000170.1:0-2567 GCA_964513825.1 uncultured Bacteroidaceae bacterium | reverse complement strand
AAAGGAATTGATTTTTGCGTTTATCTCCGCCGTATCTCGGAGCAGAGGATGGCGGTGGCGACGGCGGCGTTGAGCGATTCGGCACCCGTGGCCGTGCGTCTTGGGAAGGCGGGAATGGTGAGCCGTTCGTTCACGATGTTTTCAAGGTCGGTACCTATGCCGTGCGCCTCGTTGCCGATGATATACCAGGCGCTTTCTTGGGCGAGTTCGGTTTGATAGAGGTTGTTTCCCTGCAAGAAAGTACCGTAGATATGGCGCGGTTTTGCGGCGGACGCCACCAAAGCGTCGCGCGACGCATAACGGATGTCGCAGACGCCCACCGAGCCCATCGAAGCCTGCACGCACTTGGGTTGATAGGCATCGGCGCAATTTTCGGTACAGAGGACATGCCCGATGCCGAACCAGTCGGCCACACGCAGAATCGTACCCAGATTGCCGGGGTCGCGGATATCGTCCAACACCAGAGAACACCCCTCCAACAAAGAATCATCCAAAACCGAAAGACCCTGCGGCATCTGCAAGACCGCAAAGATTTCGTGCGGCGTCTCCAAGTTGCTGATACGCTCCAACTCTTTGGGCGAAATCTCGGTCACGGCGATTTCCCAGCCCTGCGCGCGCTCGCAACGTTTCACCCTCTCCATATTCTCCCCACGCTCCAACCAGGAGGGCAGCGCATAAATCTCGCGCATCCTGCAATTCCCCTCCGAAAGCACCTCCACCACCTTGGGCGTCTCGGCCACGAAAACCCCGTCCAAACGGCGGAATTTCTTTTGCGAATAGCTTTTGAGTCTTTTGATTTGTGTGCTGCTTAAAGGCATAGGCTCAATTTAAAAAGAAAGCCGCCCTGAAATGGAGCGGCCTTCTTGGTTGGGTGTCGTAAAGATTATTCGGCAAAAACATCCAAGGTGATTTCGGCCTTGACTTCACGATGAAGACCGATCATCGCCTTGTGCTGCCCGATTTCCTTGATAGCTTCACCGGGAATGGAAATGCGCTTGCGGTCGATTTCCACATTGTGCTGTTCTTTCAAGGCATCGGCAATCTGAATGCTGTTGACCGAACCGAAAATCTTGCCCGAGGTGCCGGCCTTCGCGGCGATCTTAACCACCAGACCGTTGATCTTGGCGGCCAGTTCCTGCGCCTCCTGCTTGATTTTCTCTTCTTTGAAAGCGCGTTGACGGATGGTCTCCTCACGCATCTTCTTCATGCCGGGGGTCGCCATAACGGCATAACCTTGCGGAATGAGATAGTTGTTGGCATAACCGTTCTTGACGGTTACGATATCGTCTTTGTAGCCCAACTTGGCCACGTCTTGTTTCAAAATAACTTCCATAGATCTTCCTCCTTACTTTAACAAGTCGCCTACATAGGGCATCAAAGCCAAGTGGCGGGCGCGTTTGATAGCCTGCGAAACTTTCTTCTGATATTTCTGCGAGGTGCCGGTGATGCGGCGGGGCAAAATCCGGCCTTGCTCGTTCACGAATTTCATCAAGAAGTCCGCGTCCTTGTAATCAATATACTTGATACCGCTCTTCTTGAAACGGCACCATTTTTTCTTTTTGGTATCTACCGCAATCGGGGTCAGATATTTGATATCGTTATCTACTGCCATGACTTAGTTGTTTTGAGGGTTAGCGTCAGCTGCTTTCTTGGCATGCTTCTTTTCGTTGTAGGCGATAGCATGTTTGTCGAGCTTCGTGGTGAGGAAGCGCAACATCTTTTCATCGCGGCGGAAAGCGGTTTCCAACACGCCGATAGCCTGTCCTTCGGCCTTGAATTCTATCAGATAATAGAATCCTGTGGCCTTTTTCTGAATGGGGTAGGCCAGTTTCTTCAGCCCCCAGTTGTCTTCGAAGACGATCTCGGCTCCTTGCTCGATGAGCAAGTTTCGGTACCTCTTTACCGCTTCCTTCATCTGTTCTTCAGACAAAACGGGAGTCATAATGAAAACGGTTTCGTACTGATTCATCGTTTTACTTTGTTAGGGTTTATAATGGTTTGTTTTCCTTGCCACATTTCTGTGACAGGGGCGCGAAGGTACAAAAAAATCCCGAATTCTAAAAATTGAAGTTCTCCGGATACTTGCCTTGCGCACCTTTATAGATGTGCGAGAGGTCTTTCATCACCTCCTCGAAAGGCTTGTCGAGGGCCAGGGGTTCGGGCAGGATGTCGCAGGTTTTCTTGCCATAGTCCACGATGCCGGCGTAGACGGGGAGGTGGGTGCGGTGGGCGAGCACGTAAAAGCCTTTCTTCCATTTTTCGGTGCGGCGGCGGGTGCCCTCGGGGGTGATGACCACGGCCATGCGGCGGTCTTTGTAGCGGTCGAGCAGGGCGGCGGTGCTTTCGACAATGCCCCCTGCATGATGACGGTCTACGGGCAGCCCTCCGAGCCGTTTGAGCAGGCGGCGGATAGGAAACACAAAAAACTCCTTCTTGATGAGGAACACGGCGGGAACACCCTTGGCGTTCAGAGCCAGTTTGCCGACCACAAAGTCCCGCCAGCTCGTGTGGGGCGCCACAATCAGGATATAACGCCTGTCGGCGGGCGTAAAGCCCTCGGCGTTCCA
>CAZEOJ010000169.1:0-2568 GCA_964513825.1 uncultured Bacteroidaceae bacterium | reverse complement strand
TTCCTTAATGAAGACAAGGTGTATCTTTCTCCCGACTTGACCTCTATCGGCGATATGTTGTGTCGGCTTGTTATACGGGACTTGGCTATCAGGAAATCCAATTCCATGCGGTTTTCGGCATCGGTGCGGTCGGATTTGGAAAAGAAAAAAAGTTCGTGCCCCGAGGCCTTTAGCATCTGTGCCACCAGGTTCTCGACCAACATACCTTTGTTTACCTCCAGTTTCCCCGCCACTAACTTGTTGTATAAATCCTTGATTTCCTTGCCGTGTTCGTCGAAAGCCAGGGAAATGAGCAATCCCGTGTCGCCCATATAGCACTTGAGTGTGGTACGGTCTTCGTTCAACCGCAGTCCGATATTGGGAGCCGTGGCATTATAACAGCAATTGACGATTTTGGCATCGGAAAGCCAAAAGAACGCATCGAAATAGTCCCTCATTCTTGCATTCTCGGAAACGGAGGAAAGCTTGAATTTTTTTTCATGCCGCTGCAACTGGCCGGGAATCTGGTCGAAGATACCGGCAACCTTGATTTCTTCTCCATCCGTATATTTGCGTATGTCGTTTCTATATAGGTTCACTATCTGACGCTTGATACGGTCAACTTCGTTATAATCGCGGGTTTTTACAAATTCTGCCACGGCTTGCGGCATTCCTCCCACAATCATGTATTGCATCAGATAGTCCATTGCCTTGCGGTGTATTGCCGCCCCAAGAGGTTCCTTCCTCTCAAATTGTCGTTTAATGAAAGGAAACAGCATTTCGTTTCCCATCGCCCACAGAAATTCCTCAAAATCCATCGGAAACATCTCCAACTTTTCTTCTTCCGAAGGAATCAAGATATCCTTTACATTGCGTCTTATAGAAATAAGCGACCCTGTTTCGATATAATCAAACCTGCCGTCGGCCACCAGATACTTTATGGCGGAGCGGGCGCGCGGGCAAAACTGCACTTCATCAAGAATTATCAAGGACTGACGGGGTATCAGTTTCACTTGATAAAGCAGTTGAAGCCGGCTAAAGAATTCATCAAGATCTACAAGGTAGTTATAAAACAAATTCTTTACTTGGTCGGGGGCTTTGCTGAAATCGATAAGCAGATAGGATTTATATTCATTTTTGGCGAATTCCTCCGCGATATAGCTCTTGCCCGTCCGGCGTGCTCCTTCAATAAGGATGGCAGTCGTGCCGTTTCTTTTCTTCCATTCCAACAGTTGATTATATGCCTTTCTTTTCATACTTAATCACGTTTTCATGATTATAAAACGTGCAAATTTACACCTTTTCAAGATTATTGAAACCTTATTTTTACACCTTTTCAAGATTATTGAAATATTTGCGTTGTAATATATTGTTTTTACGCTGTTTAAAATTATCGCTATATAAATCGACATGGCAATTCTTGAGTAGGGGGAGGGTGAAAAATACCTACAGGTCAGTATTGGGCGGGTGTGCGGTCTGTTGCAATTTTGCATCATCCTTACAGTTATAGGCTGTAAGGTTTGTCATGCGTTTTTTTAGGTTTGAAACAATTGCCTCCGTGTCCTCTCGGGTACGGGGGCTTTGTTTTATGAACGTCTGGAAAGAAACGGAAAAGATGATTACTGCTCCTTGGTGGCTTCTATATAGCAGCGTCGGCAGAGCGGTTCGTAGGAATCGGTTTCCCCGAGCTGCACCAGGCTTTTGCTTCCCGAAAAACGATGCGAGAACTGGGCGGGATTGCCGCATTTCACACAGACCGCGTGCACTTTCGTCACCGATTCGGCGATGGCCATAAGCTGCGGCATAGGGCCGAACGGCTTGCCCTCGAAATCCATATCTAGCCCCGCGATGATGACCCGTATGCCCCGATTGGCCAGAATCGTGCACACCTCGGCCAAATCCTCGCCGAAAAACTGCGCCTCGTCGATACCCACCACCTCGGCGTCGCTTACATGAAGGAGGATTTCGGACGCCGTCTGTACGGGTGTGGAATTCACCGCCTTCTCGTCGTGCGAGACCACCCGCACCGTGTCGTAGCGCACATCTATGGCGGGCTTGAAAATCTCGATTTTCTGATGCGCGAAACCGGCACGTTTGAGCCGTCGGATAAGTTCTTCCGTCTTGCCCGAAAACATCGAGCCGCAGACCACTTCTATCCCTCCTTTGGGTCGGTGCATCCAATCCGAAGCATCAAAGTCCATAACAATTTCAACTTGTGGGTGTTTAAAAATATATGCGCGCGCTGCGAAAAACGTGCTAAAATACGATTTCTTTGTGTAAACTGAACGGGAAATTTTTGTTTTATGAAAAATACTGATTTAAAACTACATATAATTGAGCTTTTGGAACCGGTGGTGGCTCGGGTGGAGGAGTTGGTGGCATCGGAGACCGCTCCCGAGGCCGAAGCCGTCGCGCAGCTCAAAAACGATTTGCGTGCGTTGTATGATGCCGTCTGCGAGGTGGAGCGCACCGAGGTGGAGCAACCCGAGGAGGCGGTGTCGCGGATGCGCAATTCGGTGTCGGAGCTCAAACGCAAGTTGATGTTGGTTTCGAAAGAGGAGGAGCCCGAACCGGTTGTTGGGGAGCCCG
>CAZEOJ010000168.1:0-2571 GCA_964513825.1 uncultured Bacteroidaceae bacterium | reverse complement strand
AGCATACCATACTCGTAGTGGACGACAACGCGGCGGTGTTGAAGGCGGTGGAGATGTTGCTGACGCCTTGTTTCGGCAAGGTGGTCACGCTTTCCGACCCGAACCGCATACCCTTTGCGTTGCAGGCCGAAAAGCCGGACGCGGTGTTGCTGGACATGAATTTCAAGGCCGGCATCAACAACGGCAACGAAGGGCTTTTCTGGCTCCGGGAAATCAAAAAACGCGATGAGGCGGTGCAGGTGGTGCTGTTTACCGCATACGCCGATATAGACCTTGCCGTGCGCGGCATTCAGGAGGGCGCGTTCGATTTTGTGGTGAAGCCCTTTTCGAACGACAAACTGCTGTCGAGCCTGCAAAATGCCTGTCTGCGCAAGAAAGGCGAAGCCCCGCAATCCCCATGCGCCCCCCGACAAGAATCCGCGAACCCGCTCTTTTGGGGCGAAAGCCCGGCGATGCAGGCGCTCCGCCTTACCGTGGACCATGTGGCGCTCACCGATGCCAATATCCTTATCACGGGCGAGAACGGAACGGGAAAAGGCCTGTTGGCGGCCGAGATACACCGCCTCTCGGAACGCAGGAAACACGCGCTTGTTACGGTGGATATGGGCGCGATTACCGAGACGCTGTTCGAAAGCGAACTGTTCGGACACGTCAAAGGCGCGTTCACCGATGCCCGCCAAGACCGCGTGGGCAAGTTCGAGCTGGCGCACCAAAGCACGCTGTTCTTGGACGAAATCGGCAATCTTCCCTATCATCTGCAAGCCAAACTGCTCACCGCCCTGCAACAGAAAAGCGTCGTCCGGGTGGGCGGCAATATCCCGATAAACGTAAACACGCGCGTTATCTGCGCCACCAACTGCAACCTGCCCGAGAAGGTGCGCCAAGGCACTTTCCGGGAAGATTTGTTCTACCGCATCAATACCGTGGAACTCCGGATACCCGCCTTGCGCGAGCGGGTCCAGGACATCGCGCCCTTGGCCAAAAATTTCGTGCAGAAATACGGCGCCTTGTACGGCAAACCCTCCGTGTCGCTGAACAAGGAAGCCTTGAACGCCCTGGCCGCCTATCCCTGGCCGGGCAATATCCGCGAACTGGAACACGTGGTGGAGAAAGCCGTCATCATGGCCGATACCGATGTGTTGGGCGCCGAACACTTCACTTTGTCCTCTCCCTCGCAGGAAACCCTTTCTCCGCAAAACTTTCCCGAAGCGGCCGATATGCGTATCGAGGACATGGAACGCCTTATGATACGTCAGTCGATAGCCAAATACGGCGGCAACCTTTCGGCGGTGGCCAATGCGTTGGGCATCGCCCGTCAGACGCTTTACAGCAAAATCAAGAAATACGGACTGTGATGAAAGGCTGGGTTCTGTGGACCGTCGTGGCGGCGGTGGCGGTATGGGTCGGGACGATGTGGCGGGCCTATCGGGTTCAGAAACGCCGTGCCGAAAAGATACATGCCCTGCTCGAAGCCTTGGAGAACGGCGACCAGATGTTCCGCTATCCGGAAGAACACGTTTCCGACAAGGCGGTGAACCGCTCGCTGAACCGCATTGTGCGTCTCGTTTCCGACTCGCGGCAAGAGATACGGCAGCAGGAAGCCTTGTACAGCGAAATCCTGAAAGCGGTAGATACAGGCATCATTGTTCTGGACAAACGCAACGCGGTGGTGCTCTACAACAAGGCGGCCGCCGCCCTGACGGGCTTGGATATGGTGACGCATCTAAAACAGATAGAGCGTGTGAGCGCGGCTTTGGCGAAGGCTATCGAGGAGGCGTCGGAAAGTGTTCCGCAGACGGTTTCTTTCAACAACGAAAGGGGCAGCCGCCAAGTGTCGGTAAGGATTTCGTTCATTCATCTGCCCCAAGGTCCGTTGCGCATCGTGGCCTTGAACGACATAGACAACGAGCTCGATGAAAAGGAAACGCAGGCATGGATAAGGCTCACGCGCGTGCTCACCCACGAGATCATGAACGCCGTCACGCCGATGACTTCTTTGAGCGATACCTTGCTGAACGCTTACGAAGACAAGGATTCCCGGCTCCGCATGGGCTTGGAGACGATACGGGAAACGGGCAAAGGCCTGTTGGCTTTTGTGGAGTCCTACCGCAAGTTCACCCGTTTGCCCGAACCGGATCCCGCGCCTTTCTATGTGGGTGGTTTCCTGCAACAGACGCTGGAACTGGCGCGCCATTCGGTGGCGGGGATGCAGGAGGTGGCAACGGAGGTGAAGGTGGAACCCGCCGACCTCATGGTGTTTGCCGACGAGAACCTGATACGGCAGGTGGTGCTCAATATCCTCAAAAACGCGCGGCAGGCGATAGGCACGGAACGCGCGGACGGCAGGATTCTTATCCGCGCATACGGCGATGCCAGAGGCGCGGTGCGTATCGAAATCGGCAACAACGGGCCTAAGATAGAGCCGGAGGTGGCCGAAGAAATCTTTCTGCCGTTCTTTACCACCAAGCAAGACGGCAACGGCATCGGACTGGCGGTTTCCTTGCAGTTGATGCGGCTTTCGGGCGGAAAACTCATGGTGCGTTCCGACGACACCGCCACCGTCTTCACGCT
>CAZEOJ010000167.1:0-2572 GCA_964513825.1 uncultured Bacteroidaceae bacterium | reverse complement strand
AACGGGTACCCGATGCCGAAGTTGAACAGGAGGTTGCGCCAGCGCAGGTGTCGGATCACCCATGTGTTCTCGCCCGTGCTCAGGAGCGACGGGTCGCGCAGGGGAATGCCCACGTCCACGCGGATGAGGAAAAACTTGAAGTCGTAGCGCAGGCCGAAACCCGTTCCGAAAGCGAACTGCTTGTAGAATTCCGTAAACTTGAACTCACCCCCGGGCAAGGCTTCGTTGGGCCGCACCATCCAGATGTTGCCCAAATCGAGGAACACCGCCCCCCGCAAGCCGCTCACGATAGGAAAACGCTGTTCGAGATTGAACACCAGCATCACATCGCCCAGACGCTCAAAATCGGTCTTGCCCGGCGGCAGGGCGTAGATGCCGGGCCCCAGCTGATAGAGCGGCCAGGCCCGCAAGGTGCTGTTGCCGCCGATGAACATACTTTTCTCGTAGGGCAGCGCCTGTGAGTTGCCGTAACTGTATCCCAATCCCACCGCGCCTCGGAACACCAGCTCGGTGCGTTTGCCGAACACGAAATGATGCCGGTAGTCGGCCTCGATTTTGGCGTATTGCGAGAACGGCAGCCCGAAAATCTCATAGCCCGCCGCGGAGGAGGACGGCTTGCCGTAGATGGCGCATGTGATGCCGTAGAGCAGGCTTCCCGCCACCTCCACATCCAAGGCGAAATGTTCAAAATCCTTGGCTTCGTCGGCCTTGTAGTTGCTGAACACGAATTGATAGTGCGGGGTGAGGATGAAGTGGTTGCTGTATTGATAGAGCAGGCGGTAGTTCTGCGTCCGCCGATACTCGTCCAAGGTGGCCTGGAATCCGCTCGAAGTTTGCAGCATCTGCACGGCGCTCGCTTCCAAAGGATTGAAAGTCTGGTCGGTGTAGCCGTCGCGCCAATGGTAGCCGAAGGTGGCGTTGAAGATGCCCCGCGAATAGTCGCGTTTCTGCTGATAGCTGTAACTGAGGGAGATGATGCTCGACGGACGGAAATGTTTGGACGTCCAGCTCATGCCGCCCGGCACCAAGAAACGGGGAAATTCGAGGCTTACCTCGGCCTTGGCCTCGAATGTATTGAGAAAGGTCTTGTTCTTTTCGGGGTCGACGGTGGCCTGCAATTCATACACGCCCCGCACCCGCAGGCTCAGGATTTCCCCTCCGCCGAAGGTGTTGCGGTTTTGGAACGACATACCCACGGCAATGCCCTGAATGCCCGACGTGGTGGTGATCTGCCCCTCCACGCTGAATCCGAAACGGCTACCCTGCAACATACGGATATGGCAGTCCAGCAAGTTGTTTTCGTAGAAAGACTTGGAGGTGTCGTAAGGCTTTTCCCGCAGGCTGATGTCGGTATATTGGAATACCCTCAGGTCGCTCAGGTTGTCGTAGGTCTTGCGTTCGTTCCGCAGGGCGTAGTAGTCGCCGCTCTCCAAAAAAGTCTTCTGAATGATAGGTTTATAGCGGATGATAGGTTTGCCTTGGTTCAGGATGTAATACTCCGCGCCCGACTTGCCTTTCCGTTTCTTGCGGCGGCTGATGTTCTCGAACAGGATGGTGTCGAAAACAGGGGCTTGTTCGAGAATCTGCGAGCGGGATTGAGGTTGGATATATACGTCCCCGATGCGGTAGCGTTTGTGGCTGAGACGGATAGGTTCGCCCGTAAGGCTGTCTACGAAAGGGGAGACCAAGCGCCGCACATACAGGTCCACGTCCATTTGTCTGCCACCTACAGAGCTGTCTATCTGATAGTTGACAAAGTCCTTATTGAAAGCCCAATAACCCTCGTTCTGCAACTGTTCGGTGATGCGGGTGCGTTCTTTGTCGAGCACGCTCACCTGATACTGCATACCGCTTTTGAGCAAGGTCTCCTTGTTCCAATGCAGAAAACGGTCGGTGAGGCTGTCGTCGTTCACGTGCAGACGGATGTCGCGAAGGTGATAGGGTTCGCCGAGTTGGAGTTCGTAAGACACCGCCACTTTGCGTTTGTCTTTTCCCTTGCGGCGTACTTCGGTGGTGAGGGTGGGGGAGAAATAGCCCTTGCTGTTGGCTAAGGAGAGGATTCTTTCCTGCGAGGAGGCGATGAGGCCGGAATCAAAGATAGCGGGTTCTTCGCCTATTCTGCGCAGGCGGTTGTTCCACCAGTTGTCCTTGTCGTCTTTGGCCCAGTTATAGAAACTGAGTTTGACACGGGCGCCGAAAAAGCGGCTGTTGGGCTCCTGCACCACCATGTGGAGCATATCGGATTTGGTGACGATGCCCTTGCCGCTCACTTTGGCTTTGTTGGCCACAAGCAGACTCTCGTCTTGCGGCACTTTTTTGAGGCTGTTGCACGAAGAGGCGAAAAACATCACCGCACCCCCCAAAAAGAGGGCTTTGAGAAAGCGGAGGATGTGTTGGGCCGCAACGTGCATAGGTCGGTAGAAAGTTAAGGAATAAAAAAGGGCGGCGCACCTGCGTTGAAAACGTATCTTGCGCCGCCCTTCGGAAAAGCGGGAGAAAGATTAGAGTCTTTCGAGCTGAACGGTGAAGTGACGCATCAGTTCGGCTTCCCAGGCGATCTTGACACCGCGTT
>CAZEOJ010000166.1:0-2646 GCA_964513825.1 uncultured Bacteroidaceae bacterium | reverse complement strand
TATTCGTATATTCGCGGGTTGCATGAAGATAGATTGACGTATGCGCAAAGACACGAAAAAAGAAAACTCCCAACCACCCCGCAAGCCGATTGTGGGCTCCATTCTCAAGGCCGCGGTGGAATTCAAGGCCGAAAAGGCTCCCCGTCTGCATGTTTTTAAGGTGACCGATCCCGTGACGGCGCAGAACCGCGTGTTGAAGAAACTCCTCACCCGCGCTTCCGATACAGCTTTCGGCACCCGCTATAATTTCAATAAGATACTCAATAGCAAAAAGATGCGCGAGCAGTTCGCCGCCACCGTACCGGTGTACGACTACGACAAGATGTACCGCGAATGGTGGTACCGCTGTCTGGCCGGCGAGACTTTTGTGGCATGGCCGGGCAAGGTCAAATACTTCGCCCTCTCGTCGGGCACCTCGGGGGCTTCGAGCAAGTATATTCCCGTGACAGGCGACATGATCAAGGCCATCCGCAAGACCAGTATGCGGCAACTGTTCTCGTTGGGACGCTACGACTTTCCCGAGAGCCTTTTTCAAAAACAGGCGCTGATGCTGGGCGGAAGCACGCAGCTGCAATACAACGGCGTCTATTATGCCGGCGACCTTTCGGGCATTACCACGGGCAACCTGCCCCTTTGGTTCGAGGAACGTTTCTACAAGCCGGGACGGCATATCTCCAAGGAACGCGACTGGCAGAAGAAGATAGAGGAAATCGTGCAGAAAGCGCCCGAATGGGACATCGCCGCGGTGGTGGGGGTTCCCGCATGGTTTCAGATTCTCTTTCAGAAAATCATAGAACGCTATCATCTCACCACGATTCACGATATATGGCCCAATCTCGCCATTTTTGTGCATGGAGGCGTGGCGTTCGAACCCTACAAGCAAAGTTTCGAGAAACTTTTGGCGCATCCTCTGGCCTATATGGAAACCTATCTGGCCTCGGAGGGCTTTCTGGCCTATCAGAGCCGCCCGGATTCGCCTATGGAATTAGTGCTCGACAACAGCATTTTCTTTGAGTTCGTGCCTTTTACCGATAAGAATTTTGATGAGGACGGCTGCATCGTCGACCATCCCGAAACCTTGTTCATCGACCAAATCGAGGAGGGCAAGGAATATGCCGTGCTCATCTCCACCTGTTCGGGGGCGTGGCGCTACCTTATCGGCGACACCGTGCGCTTGGTGAACCGCGAGCGTCACGAAATCCTGATCACGGGGCGCACCAAGTCGTTTCTGAGCCTTTGCGGCGAACACCTTTCGGTGGACAACATGAACCGCGCCGTGCAGATGCTGGGCGAGGAAAAAGGCGTGGGTATCCTCGAATACACGGTGCTGGGCGTCAAGAGCAACGGTATGTTCGGACACCGTTGGTTCATAGGCTGCGACCAGCCCCTCGACGCGGCGGAGGCCACGGAAAAAATAGACCGCTACCTTATGGAACTCAACGACGACTATCGTGTGGAGCGGCTCGAAGCTATCCGCGACGTCAAGGTGGAGGTTCTGCCGTTGCAGGTTTTCTACGACTATATGCGCAAACAGGGCAAGGAGGGTTCGCAGAACAAGTTTCCCCGCGTGCTGAAAGGAGCCAAGGCGGACGAATGGTTGGAGTATTTGAAAACGGTGAAAGGTTGATCGGATGGTGATTTTGCGTATCGCGATAGAGTCGTTTTTGGCCGGATTGGCATTGAGCATGTTGCTGGGACCGGCGTTTTTCATGATTTTGCAGACCAGTCTGGAAAGGGGCTTCCGTTGTGCCGTGCGCTTTGCCTTCGGGGTGTTTTTGAGTGATGCGTTTTTGGTGACCCTGTGTATCCTGGGTGCCTCGCAGCTGTTCAACAACCCTTCGGTGAGCAAGGTGATAGGCGTGGCGGGCGGCAGTCTGCTGGTGCTTATCGGGCTGTATACTTTCAGACGGAAGGCGGTGTTGCGGGAAATGCCCGCCGCCAAGACCCGTCAGGCCGACCATGTGATGCAGAAACTGCCTATCTATTGGCAGGATATGGGAAAAGGTTTCGTGATGAATCTGGCCAATCCCTCGGTGTGGCTGTTCTGGTTTGTGCTGGTGGGCTCCATCCTGGCGCAGTATACCGATGCGGAGGGGCATGTGGTGCGTTACCGCGTGTTCCTGTTTTTCGCCGTCATGCTCGGCACGGTGTTCTCGATAGACTGCCTGAAAAGTTTTGTGGCCGCCCGCCTCAAAAAAGTCATCAACGAGAAAGTGGTGGGCGTGGTCAACAAGGTGGTGGGCGTGGTGTTGATGTTGTTTGGCGCCTACCTGATACTGACTACTTTTATTCCTTGCATGGGCGTGGAGTCGGTGCAGGGCACATTGGGATTATAAACAATTTAAAATCATAGAATATGGAAAATGTAAAGTGTTTGATTATCGGTTCCGGCCCGGCCGGTTTCACCGCCGCCATCTATGCGGCCCGTGCCGACCTCAAGCCTGTGTTGTACGAAGGTATGCAACCCGGCGGGCAGCTTACGATTACCACCGAAGTAGAGAACTTTCCCGGTTATCCCGAGGGCCGCAAGGGACCCGATTTGATGCAGGACTTGCGTCAACAGGCCTTGCGCTTCAAGACCGATGTCCGCCCCGGCATGATCGCGAGCGTGGATTTCTCCAAACGCCCGTTCAAGGTGGTGGCCGA
>CAZEOJ010000165.1:0-2652 GCA_964513825.1 uncultured Bacteroidaceae bacterium | reverse complement strand
GTACCGAGCAGGAAATCTTTTCGTTGCAGGAGCTTGTGGAGGCTTTCCAGTTGGAAAAGGTGAGCAAGTCGGGCGCCAAGTTCAATCTTGAAAAAGCGCATTGGTACAATCACCAATACTTGCAGAAACAGAGCGACGCCTCTTTGGTGGGGAGTCTGCGCAAGTGTCTGGAAGAGAATGAGGTGAAGGGGGGATTGACCCGCCGCGCCGACAGCTATTCCGAGGCCGAACTGGAGCGGATGGTGCATCTGGTCAAGGAGCGGCTGCATTTTCCGTCCGAACTGTGGAGCCAGCTCTACTATTTCTTCAACGCGCCCGATGAATACGACGAAAAGGCGGTGAAGAAACGCTGGACGGAGGATATGCCGGCCGTTCTCGGGGCGTGGTGTGACAAGGCGCGGGAGCTGGTCAAGGAGGGCAGATTTACGGCCGAGGCGCTCGAACAGATGACGCAGTCGATGATCGAGACGGGCGGCCTCAACACCGGAAAGGTCTACAACAGTATGCGTCTGAGCCTGGTAGGTGCCGCCATCGGCCCCCATATCTTCGATATCATCCTCCTGCTCGGCCCCGACGAAACCTTCGCCCGCCTCGAAGCCGCCTGCCGCCGCATCGGCACGGGGGCGTAGGTTTGTGGGGTTTTGAAGGTGTTTGGACGGCTGTGATTTTATTATTATAATGCACGGCGGACGGGGATGGCGGAGAAGGAACGAAGTCGGAAAAACGGGCGATTTTGCGCTCTTATTTTCTGTAACGTTCTGAGGCTGTTGGCGCATTATAATAATAAAAAGTTGTCATGCAGTAAGTTACAGAAAAAATATCCGAAAAAAAGCTATCTTTGCTTCCTGAATAATCGTTTCACGCTAAAACCAAGAAAAGATGAAACATGTATTGACCCTTTGGGCGAAACGCGCGATTCCCGCGCTGGTATTGGCCGTATTGGCATTAACCGCATGTGAAAAAGAACCCGTTGAAAAGGCACCCGTATACCGCGCACCGTATGAAAAGGAATTAAGGTTTAATCATTACACATATGATTCCATACAACCACAGATTGTAACAAAATTTGCACGCGATACCGCATGCAAACATATTTATTTAGTATTGCTCGATAATAATAATTATACGAACATGAATGAAAACAGCATAACAAATGTACGCAACTATTTAGATAAACGCATTCAATTGGCGCCGGATAAAATTTCCGGCCGTGGGGATTTTTACTTTTCCAGTGGGGAAGCATCCGTTGCGGACAGTCTGTGGTTTGTTCAGCACGGTTGGACAATTCGCCAAATGGCAAATCACCGATAACCAACCCTCCCAAGCCCCACACTCACCGAAACCCTAACCCACCCCTCGAAGCCCCGCACCCCGGGGCTTCTTTTTTACTTCCACAACGGCTGTTCCCGCCAATCATCAGGAAACTCCATAGCACGGGTGTCAATATTGATGTAGGTGGACAGCAAAGACTTGAAGTGTTTCACAAAGAGATTGTCCGGCTGAATCCGGTTTTGAAGATATGCCAGACAACATAGCGGAGAATAGACTTTCGGAGGTATGTTTTTCGCCGAATCGATCCAATCAAAATCTAGATATTCAGGAAGTTGCGGAAGTGTCGAAAAATTGCGGTTCCATACACGCATATGATGGGCTACGAAATTCCGCAAGAGACACAAAGACATCATCCAACTCTCCAAGTATTTATGCTGTGGCAGACCGAATTCGTTGGCGATAGCCTTTTTCAGGGCTTTGTCGGAAAAGGTGCGGTATATTTTGGAAATCGTTCCGAAAGAAAGCACCTCCACCGTTTTCCAGACCGGCGGCAAACTCGGCGTGTCGTATTTTTTGTAGTGGTCGAGGATAAAGTCTTCCTTGGAACGGGCAACTTCCGAGCAGATTACCGACAGGTTCTTTTCGGCCAATGACTTATCCACGAATAACGCCGTGTCTGAAAACCAAAATGCGCCATGTTTCATGGCTATCAAATGCATAATTTTGCTCCGCAAGGCAATTTCCACCGTCTGGATGGCTGAAAACAGCAAAGACCGTAGCTCTTTATCGAAATAATAGAGGTTCAACGCCTTGTCAAACGAACTGTTAGGCTTGAAAACGTGGTTTTTCTTGTCGGATTCCAGCGGATGGAGATAGTTGACAAAACGAAAGTACCCAATCTTGGAGAGTTGGTTCCGGGCAAACGGAATATCCCCGATGACAAGCCCCCGGTTCTGGAGAATGGAAAGCTGTTCATCAATAGAAAGTGGGGGTTTTGTATATTCCATGAGGATATAAAAAAAGTTCCGCCCTGGTACGCATCGTTGAGAGGCGTGGCGGAATCTGTTGATGCAAAGGTATAAATATTTTCCATTCCGACAAATAAATTTTTAACTTTGTCGTTGTCTACTTGATTTCGAGGTATGAAACATAATCCTGTTCTTCAACGGCAGATTGCCGAGCTTTCGCCCGAAAGCGTTGCCTTGTCGCAACTCTCTTTTGATGTGGCCGACCGGATTGCGGAGATTAAAAAAAACCTTGCCGCCATTTCGGTGTATCTGCAAGAACCTATCCTGTCGGTCGTAAAAAACACTGAATAATACCTGTTTACCTCACCCGGCCGAACATGATGCCGAAAAAGAGTTTGGGGCCGAGGGGAAA
>CAZEOJ010000164.1:0-2657 GCA_964513825.1 uncultured Bacteroidaceae bacterium | reverse complement strand
TCAAGGTGAACGCGCGCGACACCCAGACTATCGATTTGGATTGGGGCGGCAAGCTTGTGTTTGTGAACAGTATCGTGGGCGGCGCCATCGACGCGCGTTTTCTGCCCGCTATCTTGAAGGGTGTGATGAGCCGCATGGAACAAGGGCCTCTGACGGGTTCCTACGCCCGCGACGTGCGTGTTATCGTCTACGACGGCAAGATGCACCCAGTGGACAGCAACGAGGTTTCGTTCATGCTGGCGGGGCGCAACGCGTTCAGCGAGGCTTTCCGCAACGCCAATCCCAAGGTGCTGGAACCTGTGTACGATGTGGAGATTGCCGTACCGGGCGAGTGTATGGGCGATGTGATGGGCGATTTGCAGGGTCGGCGCGCCATCATCATGGGTATGAACAGCGAAAAGGGTTTCGAGAAGATTATGGCGAAGGTGCCTTTAAAGGAAATGTCGTCGTATTCCACGGCGCTGAGCTCGATTTCGGGCGGCCGCGCTTCGTTCTCGATGAAGTTCGCCTCCTACGAACTGGTGCCCGCCGACGTTCAGGAAAAGCTCCTCAAAGACTACGCCTCCACCGCCGAAGAGGAATAATCGCCTCTACCGCCTTTGCAGAAGCACCACGCTTTCCACGTGGTCGGTATGCGGAAACATATCCACGGCGCGGTATTTCACCACACGGTATTTGGAATCCAGCCGCTGCAAATCGCGCGCCTGCGTGGCCGAATTGCAGCTCACATAGACGATACGGCTGAGCTTGCCGCCGAACAAAGCATCGTCGAGCAGACGGTCGGTCACTTTCTCGTGCATACCCTCGCGAGGTGGGTCGGTGATGATGATGTCGGGAACACCGTGCCTCTGCACAAAAGCCTCGTCGAAGACCTGCGCCATATCGCCCGCAAAGAACTCTGTATTGGTATGATGATTGATTTCTGAATTGATACGGGCGTCCTTGACGGCATCTTCCACATATTCGATACCCACCACCTTGCGCGCCATACGCGCCACATAGTTGGCGATGGTGCCCGTGCCGGTATAGAGGTCGTAGACCGTCTCCCCCTCCCGTATATCGGCGAAATCGGCCGCCAGACGATACAGACGGGCGGCCTGCAAGGAGTTGGTCTGATAGAACGATTTGGGTCCCACGCGGAACTGCAATTCCCCCTCCTTATAGGCGGGCATCTTCATGGTCAGATAAGGCTTTCCCGAAAACAGACGTATGTCGAGGTCGCCCATGCTGTCGTTCAGTTTGGTGTTGACGGCATACATAAGCGAGGTGATGCAGGGATAGGCCGTCTGCAAGGCGTTCATCAACGTCTCGAAAGCCGGCGTAGGCTCGCCCGCAATCATCACCACCACCATAAATTCACCCTGCAAGGTATTGCGGACCATTACATTGCGGAGATAGCCCGTGTGTGCGCGGAGGTCGTAGAATTCGATGCCCGTTTCCTGCGCCTTGCGCTTGATGAAAAGCCGTATCTCGTTGCTCGGGTCGCTTTGCAGGAAACACCGCCGCAAATCCAAGACCTTATCGAACTTGCCCGCCAGATGAAAGCCCAACCCCTCGCGCTCGGCGGCACTTAAAGCCTCGCCCATCGCCACCTCCCCGTCGGTGAGCCAACGCTTGGTGGAAAACGTGAATTCGAGTTTGTTACGGTAGAAACGGTTGTCCTCGCACCCCACGATAGGCAGAGGTTCGGGCAATTCCACCTTGCCGATGCGTTGCAGGTTGTCGCACACCTGCGCCTGTTTCTGTTTAAGCTGTTCGGCATAGTCCAGGTGCTGCCATTTGCAGCCGCCGCACAGCCCGAAATGCTCGCAGAACGGCTCCACGCGAAGCGGCGAGGCTTCTTTTAGGTTCACCACCCGCCCCTGCATATAGCCCGATTTCTGACGGTACACCTCCACATCGACCAAGTCGCCGGGGGCGGTATAGGATACAAACAGCACCTTGCCGTCTATATGCGCGAGCGAACTGCCCTCGGCGGCGGCCTTTTCGATGCGCACGTCGGTCAGCACCTTGTTGGGGGTGTTCTTGCGTCTTGCACTCATGCCGGGTTCGCTTCGGTGTAGTTCTTGATCTGTTCGTTGAGCATGTCGGCGAATTTCTGCGCCTGCCCCTTCAACATGGCGCCCATCATCATGTTCACGCCCAATTCGGCCTCCACCCTCGAACGGAAACACATAGGGCCTTCGGGCGTGAAAAGCACGGCCAACGTAAAGCTGAACGGCGTGCCTTCGTCCGACGAAAGCACCACCATCGTAGGTTCGATTTTCTGCGTGATGCGCATCTTGATTTCCATGCCGGCCACCTTGAACGAACACGTGTCTTCGGTGGTGGCGAAGTCCTGCACCTGCGGCACCTGCGAGGGCAGCACACCGCTCAGCGCCGCAAAATTCGAAATCCGCGCGAAAGCCTTGTGCACGTCGCCGTTCACCTGCAATTCCTTACTGTTCACTTTCATATCTCGATACAAGCGTAATAATGAAAGTACAAGGTACGAAAAGTCGGGCGCAGAGACAACTGCAAGCGGCGTTTACATCACCAGTCGACAAAAACGCACCTATCCGCAGAAAAATCGAATAGAATTTTGCAAAACTTACATTACCAATACTTTGTGGTTTTGGCCGGCGATGCAGACGATGTAGACGCCGGTCTGACGGACG
>CAZEOJ010000163.1:0-2671 GCA_964513825.1 uncultured Bacteroidaceae bacterium | reverse complement strand
ATCTGGATTTTGTCTTCACCTCTGTCGATTTGTTGAGCTTTTTCAACAATATCTTTTATGTTGTCAAAGGTTTCAAGTATATGTTGTTTTGTTGCCGGCAATGTCCTACGCCCATCGTCAAGAAGTTCCAGTACTTTTCTTGCGCTTTTTAGATATAAAGAAGAATATAATGTAACATCATATCCTTTACTGTGTAGATGTTCCATTAAACTCTCAACCCCATCTGTATGGTCACTGTCATTGTGTGAAATAACAATGTGTATCTGGGAAATTAAAGTATTTTTTCTCAGAAATTTTTCAATCTCCTCAGCATGCTGAACATGTCCACAATCGTATACTACCAAAGAAGTGGTATCATACAGCAGTATACAATCTCCAAATCGTGTGTCCATGTCTCCGTTATAGTGACTTAAAGCTTTCAATTTCATAGATATTCCTTTCTACAAGCATTTTTTGGCTGCTTGTATGCCTGAACCCGTAAATTATAAAGTTTCTCATGTTTTTTGTTAGCACACTATTTAAGCGGCTGCTATATTAAGAGAAAAAATCTCTATATATCCATACATTAAATATGGTCATCCATCCAAAGCATTGTTGATTGTTTGTATCCATTTACTGTCATCCATTGTAAAGTATTCAATAAACCTGCCAAAATTAGTGCTTCCTTCTATTGTATCATCAGATGGCAGCTTTTTGATTCGCTCCCGCATTTCTTGATAGTTTTCCTTTGTAATCCGGGAAAACAATGCTTGCCGTTGATCCGCTCTCCCTTTGTACCCTTCAACGCCTGTAAGGTCAAAGATAATCGGGGCATTTTTCTTTTTTTTATTGGAACTAAGTATCACATCATCCCAATGTTCAATGATGATTTGCATGGTACAGGGATTTCCATATATAACAATCTGGTCTGCAGCATTTTCAACTCCATGAAATTTGTTGATTTTTCGCTTGATATCAACATACTGCTCATAAGGTTTTTTATCTGTATCACAGAATATCAATACCAAGTCACTTGAACTATTTTGATATTTGTCCTGATATCGTGCTGGTATATTTCCATTTCCTTCAGCATTTTCCAGTTGAAAGAGGTATTCTTTGCTCCATACATCTAATGAGATCAATTTCTCTAAATATTCATATTCTTCATCCCCTTCACATATAATACATATTCTGCTGCCAGTAAAAATCTGAGGAATTTTACTCATTATCGGCAGGCACCTCCTTCCGGTTTCCTTTGATATCTAGTAAAGAACGAATTAACTCTGGATCAGGCAGGGCACCTAATACACCTTTCCGATATTTTTCCATGATGTCCGTAGTATCACGCACTCCCTGTTGTGCGGTAAACGCCGCCAAGGAATAAACATAGACACCACTTTCATCTTTATGCACAAACCATATCTGTTCTTTTCGGAACATTTTTTTACAATCCATTAAATTGATATCATGCACTGTAAATATCATTTGGGCATTTGTATTCAATTCATTATTAAACATAGCTACGATTGCTCTGGTCAGTTTAAAATGAATACTACTGTCTAATTCATCTACCACAAGAATCCTGCCCTGTTCAATCCCTTCTATGATGTAACTTGCAAGAGCGGCAATTTTCTTTGTTCCAGTAGAGTCAAAAAGCACGCTGGGAACAGGAACGCCTCTATAAACAGACACCAACCGAATTTGATCCATAATCTGTTCGGGAATATCAAGGGCTTTTTCATCCGGTTTTTCTTCATCAGAGTTCATTTTTACATGGATTTGATCCATATCTACATACCCGAAGTCATTCATGTAAAGATCCGAATTTTTAATGAACTCTACTACTTTTCTCTGTAGGTCGTTTTCATTCTTCATAAGATTGATTGTTCGTTTTAAGGGAATATTATTCATATTGATAATATCAATCTTAGAAGCAAACTTTGTAACAATTCGCTTCATTTCTGCCAGCCTATCAAATTTATTGACATCCACCAGATAAAACAACAAATTACTTTGAGATACAAGAGAAATCATTTTTAACAGATCTTCATCATCATATTGGTAATTTCCATTGACGATATCTTTTAAAAGCCAAATATTCTCTTTTTCGTTACCATATTGATCTTTTGAAATTTCTACAAATTTTTCATAGGGATATTCATCTTTTTTGTCATCATACCAAAAATCATAGGAAAACTCTCTGCCTTCTTCCAGAAACGTGATTCCTAGCTGGCATATTGTACTGTCTTGAAAAATATTCGGCATAATTTGGGTTTTCTGATTTAACAGAATGTTTTTGGCACTGCGGATGCATTTTACCAAACATGTTTTACCCGCATTGTTAGGACCATAGCTTCCTACCGCCTTTAATATATTGAAATTATTTTCGCTATGAACGTTGGATGCAAATTTTTTGTTTCGCATATCCGCCTTCGTAGAAAAAACTATTTCTTCCGAAAAAGAAAAGCAGTTATTGGCTCTTATTTCTATTAGCATGGTCGATTCCTCCAAATTGAAATTCATTTTACATTACATACTATACCATATTATAATTTTTTGTGCAATATATTTTCATAAAAAATATTAAAATTCACCACTTGACAATGTGGCAAAGATTTAATTAGTTTCGACAAATTGAGACATTAAAATACATCCTCTTTATGAGGAAGGATGTGAACGTAATTTGTTAAAA
>CAZEOJ010000162.1:0-2739 GCA_964513825.1 uncultured Bacteroidaceae bacterium | reverse complement strand
CCCTACCTTTGCCCCGTGGTTCACAAAGAGCCGCGCACTTGATGAAGCTTTTAAGATTTTCTCTATCAGGCGAAATGCCTAAGATTCTCAACCAAGCGTTTAAAGAAAGCTGGAAGAGTTCCCAGTAAGATTGCAAAAGGAGCGAATCACTTTTGTTTTCAATCTTACATCCGGAACTTTATGAAACACCGCAGCAAAAAAATACTGTCCTACACGCTTATCCTCATCGTGGCGTTGACCGCCGCCGTATGGTTATGCGGAAAATTCATCCACCTCGGGAAAGTGGAATTCACCGACAACGCGCAGGTATGCCGGCAGATTGTGCCCGTCAACAGCCGCGTGCAGGGATACATCAAGGAAATCCGATTCAACGAATACCAAACCGTAAGGAAAGGCGACACGCTGGTCATCATCGACGACGCGGACATGAAACTGCACGTGGCGCAGGCCAAGGCCGACTATCAGAACGCACTGGCGGGACGGGAGGCGGCCGGACAGGGCGTAAGCGTGGCATCGTCCAACCGGGAGGTGAGCGAAGCCTCCGTGGCCGAAGCCAAGGCGCTGATGGAGAACGCCGCCCTCGAACTGGCACGCTACGAAAAACTTTGGGAGCGGAAGTCCACCAGCCAACAAAAATACGAGGCGGTCAAAACCGATTACGAAGCCAAGAAGGCACGCTACCTGATGTGCAAGCGTCAGTACGCCACCACGTCCTCCACCGTGGCGGAAAGCAAGGAGAGGGCGGCGCAGACCGAAGCCGGCGTGGAACTGGCCAAAGCCTTGCTCGAAACGGCGCAACTCAACCTCTCCTATACGGTCATCGTGGCGCCCTGCAACGGATTCGCCTCCCGCAAGGAAATTCAGACCGGGCAACTGGTGCAGCCGGGGCAGACCCTGCTCGACGTGGTGGAGGCCGATGAAATCTGGGTCACGGCCAACTACAAGGAAACCCAGTTGCGCCATATCGCCCCGGGCGCGGAAGTGCGCGTCAAGGTGGACGCCATTCCCCATACGGTCTTCAAGGGCAAGGTGGTGTCGCTCTCCAAGGCCACGGGCGCCAGCCTCTCACTGCTGCCGCAAGACAATTCGGCGGGCAACTTTGTCAAGGTGCGCCAAAGGGTGCCGGTGCGCATCGAATTCCTGCCCGAAAACGAGGCTTCCGACATGGCGCTGCTCCGTGCCGGAATGAATGTGGAATGTGAAGTGATGTATTGACATGGCAGACTGGCACGCGCCGCAAGGCCCTTTCGACATTCCCGACGTACCCGACTATATCCCGCGCCGGCTCAAACCCTGGCTGTTCATCTTCTTTGTGCTGGTGGTGCAGTTCTCCGGGGGCATCTATCTGGCGGCGGCCTCCGATATGACGGGTTCCACCGCGCTGATGCAGGAAGACATTCTTATGGCGGGCTACGCCTCGTTGGTGGGCATGGCCATCAATTTCTGCGTGATGTTCCGCATCAAGTTCCGGTTCTCCAACCGCACGAGCCTGCTTGTCTGCGGAACGGTGCTGCTGGTCTCGACCCTCATCTGCGCGCACACCACCTCCGTCCCCGTGCTGGTGCTTACCTGCTTCGTCGCCGGATTCTTCCGTATGCAGGCCACTTTCGCCTGCAATTCCACGATTCAGCTGTGGCTCACCCCCGTGCGCGACATGGCGATATTCTTCTGCTATGTGTATTTAGTGGTGGACAGCGTGATTCAGCTCAGCGGCATCGCCACCGTCTATACCGCCTTTTTCGCGCAATGGGAATACATGCACTACCTCATGGCCGCGCTTCTGCTGTTGATGATGTTGCTCGTGTTCCTGTTCGTGAAGCCGCACCGGGGAATGCCGCAGATACCGCTTTTAGGCATCGACTGGCTCGGCGCGGGACTTTGGAGCGTATTCATGCTCTGCTTCACTTTCGTCTGCGTCTATGGCAATTTCTATGATTGGTGGGAATCCGAAGAAATCATCGGAGCCACGATTTTAGGGGTCGTCTGCCTGGCGCTCAATCTGTGGCGCGCCACATTCCTGCACCACCCCTACATCAGTTTCCAAGCCCTGACCAACCGCAACGTGTGGCGCGCCACACTCGTCTATTTAGTGTTCTTTACGCTCATCGCCACCGAACACGTCTTTGAGCATACCTATGCCTCGACCCTTCTCGGCTTTGACGAAACCAACACGATAGACCTGAACCTGTACGCCTTTGTCGGCATCCTGGCCGGCTGCGGATTCTGCTACGCCACCTTTGCCCTGCGCAAATGGCGCTACAAGACCATGACCGCCATCGGCTTCGCCTTCGCCGCCGTTTATCTGGCCTGGTTCTACTTCTCGCTCGATTACGGCGTGGAGAAAGAAAGCCTGTTTGTGCCGCTGTTTTTCCGAGGTTTCGGCTCGGTGGTGATCTCGATTGTCTTCCTTACTTCGATTGTGCAGAGCGGGCTGCATTTCTTCGTGTTCCCGCAGGCGTTGACGATCAACGGCTTTACAGGCGCGGTGATGGGTGCCACACTCGGCCCTGCCCTCGTGGGCGAATGGCTGCGGCACACGCTCGCCAAAAACGCCGCTCTGTTAGGTTCTACCCTCACCGCCTCCAATCCCGTCGCCGCACGTATTCCTCTCGACAACCTCTACGGCATGGTGCAACAACAGGCCTTGGCGGTATCGCTCAAAGAAATCTACGGCTGGCTACTGATAGCGGCTATCGGCGCCCTGCTCATCGTCTTGACAAGCTACGCCCCCGTGCGGCC
>CAZEOJ010000161.1:0-2764 GCA_964513825.1 uncultured Bacteroidaceae bacterium | reverse complement strand
CAAGCACGCAGGGCGCGCCCTCCTTAACTGCGGCACGAAACGGCAGAAAATCCGAGGTTTCAAACGTTTCGTACGGGCGAGTGTCTATTGCCGCTCCCGTATGCGTGTCCGCATTTTGACCGTAGCCGGGAAAATGCTTCAACACGCCTACAATACCCGTGTTTGCCATCTCTCTTGCTACGGTTTTTGCATAAATCGCCGTATCCTGCGCAGGCAGGCCGAGCGCGCGGTCATAAATAAAATCAGTCTCATCCGTCGATACGTCGCACACGGGCGCGAGATTCATATTTATGCCAAGTTTTAAAAGCAGCTCCGATTTTTCTCGCGTATCGGCAGCAATAAGCTCATATCCGCCCGCATCGTAAAGGCGCTTCGGCGACTGAAACTTCTCGGTGCGAAAAGCGGGGTATCGGCTTACTCTTACGACAGAGCCGCCCTCCTCGTCCACCGCGAAAAACATATCCGTAAAGGCGCGCTCCTGAAGCGAGGCGATTTCTTTACGAATGCTTTCGGGCGTTTCCCCGGAAAAATCCTTTGCGAACATTATAAATCCGCCGGGCGAATAATCAGACGAAATCCCGGGCGCCGCTGCGGCGTTATATCGCACCAAAAAGAGCTGCGCCGCCATCTCCTCGGGCGACATCGCATCCGCAATATCGCACACGCGAAGATTCATCTCATCCTCATATGACAAAACGCTCTTATGTATTTCTTCATCCTGCCGCACGGCCATCTCTTCGTTTGATTTATCCTTACCGCATCCCGAAAGCAGCACACAAAGGCTCAATGCGAGCGCTAAAATTATGCACAGACGTTTTTTCATTATATACCTCTCAATATGACAATAATTATAGAATTATAACACAAATCGAGGAAACATACAATATTCGTCACGCATTATGCTTTATTCGTCAGGCACATATTCAATAACATCCGATACGCTGCAATTCAGAATAAAACATAAAGTGTCCAGCGTTTTCAATGTGATATTTTCGCCCTTTTTCATGCGATAAATCGTATTTGCGGACATCCCATGTTTAAAAATAAGTTGATATTCGGTTACATTTTTTTCTAATAACGTTTTATAAAACGGCGCGTAACTTATCATTTTTTATCACCGTTTGATATTTTAGTCTACTCTACCTCTTGACTATACTCAATATATTGAGTATAATAATCTTGTTTTAAAAAGCAGCGGGGCGGAAATATAGAGCAAATTTACATTTTTATATAAACTCTCCTGTATTTTGCCCAAAATACTTATTTTTCGCATTGCACAAATCAAGTATTTTTCTATATATTCGCCCCGCGGTCGTTTTTTAACTGTATATTTCGCCAGCAACAAACACACTATAAAAAACACAATATTAAGGAGGTACGCTATGTATCACGATCCAAAAGTTTTCGGCTATTTGGTACCGATAATCGAGGGCGCGGGCACAATCTCTCTTGTCGGCGATAGAATCAAGGCGATGGGCGCATCAAAGGTTTTAATCGTACACGATAAAAACTTAAAGGATTTAGGACTTATTGATAAAGTAACCGCTCCGCTTGATAGTGCTGGCGTTGCGTGGATAAGTTTTGACAAGGTGCTCCCCGACCCACCCGATACCATTATCGAAGAGGGCAGTATCTTCGCGCATAACGAAAAGATTGACGGCATAATCGCGGTAGGCGGCGGAAGCGCCATCGACACCGCGAAAGGCATAGATCTTCTTATGAATAATCCCGCGCCGCTCTCGCAGTATTACGCTGTGGGACTTAAAGTAAATCCGGGTGTGCCGTTTATAGCGATACCCACCACGTCGGGCACGGGAAGTGAGGTTACCGGCATGGGAACAATATCCACAGAGGGAGGACGCGGTCTCAAAAAAGCCGTATGGCCCGCACTATGCAATCGCATGGCGATAATCGACCCCGAAATCCTTACAAGTATGCCGCGCGGACTCACCGTATCTACGGGACTTGACGCAATGTCTCACGCCATGGAGGCTATGACAAGCCTTCTGTCGACACCTACGGGCGACAGCCTTGCAAAAGACGCTATAAGAACGATTGTGAAGTGGCTGCCCGTTGCCGCAGATGAGCCCGAAAACATAGAAGCTCGCGCCAATATGGCGCATGCAGCCGCTATGGCAGGCGTAGCTTTCACAAACAACGGCATACATTTGGGACACAGCGTTGCAGAGATACTCGGCGCGAAATTCCATGCTCCCCACGGATATGCCTGCGCGGCTACATTGCCCGGTACCATGGAATATGCGGCGAAATATCGCGGCAAAAAGGTTCGCATGATAGCGGAAGCGATGGGGCTATCCGTTCCCGACTATATAAGCGACGAGGACGCGGGCGTTCTTTTGGGAAATGCAATAAGAAGCTTCAAACGGCTTCTTAAAATAAAGCCGCTCTCGGAATTCGGCGTAAAATACGACGAAGCCGTTACTGCCGAGGTGGCGGAGATGATTCGCGTAAATCCGACTTCAAAAATATGCCCGAATCCCCCTACGACAGAGGAAATCATGACCATACTGCGCGAGGCGGCGCGCTGAGTCGCGTTTCCTTTTATGAGTCAATATTAAAATTTAAATGAAAAAAGGTGATTTTATGGCACAAGCTCAACCCGTAAAGAAAAACAGACATTGCTGGCTTATTTTGATAGCGTGCTGTGTTGCTTCGCTTTGCGGCATAGGTCTTGTCAGCAACACTTACGGCGTTTATCTGCCGTTTATCGTTGCCGATTTAGGCTGTGAAACCTCCACTATCT
>CAZEOJ010000160.1:0-2811 GCA_964513825.1 uncultured Bacteroidaceae bacterium | reverse complement strand
CGCAAGAAAAATGCGTAAACGACAGGACGAAATATCTATCACGGAGTCGGTTTTCGGAAAACCGAAGAAAAAGAAAAGCCGTCTGCGGAAAATACTGCGGACGGTCTTTCTCGTGATAGGTATTGTCGGCATTTTCTTCGCGCTGGCCATCTCGTCCGTCGCCGTTTACGTAAAGACCCACAAGGACGAAATCACCCAGATACTCTTCCGCGAAATCAACAAAAGCCTGCTGGCGCCTATCAGCGTGCAGAATGTCTCGGTGAGCTTTCTGCGCGATTTTCCGATGGTGTCGGTGACTTTCGACGGCGTGCAGGGCGCGCCCTACGACGAAACCGGCCAGGACAAGGAAGACCTTTTTTATGTGGAGAGCCTGCGGCTCACCATCAACCTGCACGACATCGTCCGTGGAAGATATATCGTGCGGGAGCTGCTTGTACGGGGCGGCGATTTCAATCTCAAACACTACGGCAAGGGACGTTTCAACTACGAAATCTGGAAGAAGAACGAAAACGCGGGCACCCTCGACTTTCATCTCAACCGCGTCCTGCTCCACAACTCCCTGATCCGCTACCGCGACATCGTGGGGCACCACGACTATCAGGTGTTGGCGCGCAAGGCCGTGGCGCGGGGCGACCTTTACGAAAACGGACAGGATTTCGCCATGAGCGGCGATATCCGGATTCACTCGCTCAAAGCGTCCGACTTTGTGTTCATGACCGACCATAAGGCGGTTATCGATTTGGAATTCAGCAATAATACATCGGGAAAGAATTTCGAGGTACGCAAGGGCAAGGTTTCTATCGAGAACATGACGTTCGGCCTGGAAGGCTATGTGCACTACATCAAGAGCGATGCTTTCCTGGACTTTCTTTTCGACGGCAAGAACCTCAAAATAGAACAGTTGGTGGCGCTTCTGCCCGCGGAGGTGCAGAGCCGCTTCGCGGAATACACCTTCCGGGGCAACACGGCTTTCAGCATGGAAATCAAGGGCGATTACACCACGAGTTCGTTGGGACTCTATACCCGTTTCTCCTTTTCGAAAGGGACGGTCTCGCACAAGAAGTCGGGCATATCGGCCAAGAATGTAGGGCTGAAAGGCGATTTCTCCAACGGTCTGGCGCATAAGGCGCACAGTGCGCGTCTGCATCTGGAACGCATTTATCTCGAACTGCCCGGCGGGGCTATCGACGGGGCTTTCTCGCTCAACAATTTCAAGACACCCGAGATTGCGTTCAAGGGGACGCTGTCGGCCGATATGGCCGAGTTGCAGAAGTTCTTCGGCTTCGCGCCCGACTTCCGCTACGAGGGGACGGCCCGGGCCGAGGTGGATTTCTACAACCGTTTTCCCTCTCTTTCTCCCGACCAATGGAAAGTATTGGATTTCGGTTCGGCCAAACTGAAAGGGTTCTTGCAGGTGGACAAAGCGGCCGTGGCGCTCACCAACCGGAACTGGGACAGGGTGGAAATCGACAGCATCCGCATCGCGTTCACGCCCGAAGTGTTTCGGATTCCTCCTTTCACGATGCGCTACGGAAAAGATGAAATCCGCCTGAAAGTATTTATCGAGAACGCGTTACCCTATTTTCTATTGCCCAAGCAGAACCTCTATGTAAACGCATCGCTCACTTCTCCGCGCATCGATATGAACCAGTGGCAGACGCTGTTGCTGTGGGGCAATCCCGACAGCGTGCGGGCGTTGCGGCCTGTGTCGGAAGTTCCGCGCGGGGCTTCTCCCTCGGCTTCCTCCAAGAAGAAATCATCGCGAAACCTTTTCACCGACCTCTACGCCGATTTGGATGTGGATGTGAACAGGTTGATATGGAAGAATTTGGATGTAAGCCCCTTGAAAGGTCTGTTGCGCTATACGCCCGAGGACATCGCCTTGGAGAATCTGTCGGTGGGTGCGTTTCAGGGCGTTTTTGACGGCGAGGTGATGTATCAGCACGGGGAGAAGGAAGAATTGCGTCTGTCGGGGAAACTGGAGGATATGGATGTGGGCGCCTGCCTCAAAGCTTTCGACAATTTCGGGCAGACGCAGATCACTTATAAAAACCTGGGGGGCAAGCTTTCGGCCGAACTGCGGCTGCGGATGAACCGCGAGGGCAGGGACGGACGCTGGCAGAAAGAGGATATGGTGCTTTGGTCGGACCTTGTGCTACGCGACGGCATCTTGCAGAATGTGGAGATGTTGAAGAAGATAGCGCGTTTTACGGGCGAGAACGACTTGCAGAACATCCATTTCGCCGACTTGCGTACCACGCTCGAGATTCAGGACGCCTGCATAAAGATTCATCATTTGGATGTGGTGAGCGACGCGGCCAATCTTGTTTTTTCGGGCACGCATACTTTCGACAACGAGGTGAACTATCTGCTCAATATCGATTTGTCCGACTTTTTGAGCCGCCGCAGGGCGCAGCGTGTCAAGGAGGAGAGCGAGTTCGGGGTGGTGGTGACCGAAAAGTCGCGGATTCGTCTGCCGTTGTCTATCAAGGGAAAACTGCCCGATGTGGAGGTGAAGTATGCGATGAGCGAGGCGAAGAAGGGGGCGAAGGAGCGGTTGAAGGAAAACCGGCAGGATTTCAAGGCGGCCTTGGACGAGGAATTTTCGTTCAACCGTCAGAAGCGCAACGACCGCAAGGTGGAGCAGGAGAAAACGAAGCGGCAGGAGCGGGGTGAGTTTATCCTCGATCTCGATGAGACGGAGATTTTGCGCAAGGACAGGTCGGGGGAGGATGGCGACAGTGTTTCGGCTTCGGGTTCAGGCTTCGATTCGGGTGTTTCGGACGGCAAGGGCAAGAAACCGTCCAAGAA
>CAZEOJ010000159.1:0-2878 GCA_964513825.1 uncultured Bacteroidaceae bacterium | reverse complement strand
ACTATAAGGGCAAGGGGGCTTCCATGCTGATGCTGGGTGCGTTGATTATGATTGTGTGCCACCTTTCCTACGCGTTCCTGTTGCCTATCTTTCCCAACTATTGGTTCGCCCTGCTCATCACGATTGTATTGGGTGTGTCGTTCTCGCTGGTGCCCGCCGCCTTGTGGCCGAGCGTGCCCAAGGTAATCGACGGCAAGATTCTGGGCAGCGCCTACGCGCTTATCTTCTGGATTCAGAACATAGGTCTGTGCTTTGTGCCCAAAATCATCGGAAATGTATTGGCTTCCACCAATCCCGGTGTGGCCGAGGCGCGCGAAGCCGCCGAGGCCGCAGGACAGGCCATTCCCGCCTACGACTATACCGTGCCGATGATCATCTTCGCCTCTTTCGGCGTGTTGGCTTTCGTTCTCGGTATCTGGTTGAAGCACGAGGACAGAGTGAAGGGTTACGGTCTGGAACTCCCGAACGTAAAGAAATAATCCTCTTCATGAGGAAATGAAAAAGGCTGCCTGAAAAGGCAGCCTTTTTTTTATCGGTCCATCTTGGAGAATTCCGAATTGTTGCTGATGTATTCGGGTACGATGTCTTTGGCCTTGCGTACCACCGCTTCCGACTGATAGGTGGACGCCAGGTCGATCAAGGCGTCGAATTCCGCCACCACCTCGTCGAAGGCGTAGGTGCGGGCATCGGCGATACGGATCTTGCGGTGCGAGGTAGGCTGGGTGTGTTCCTCCGAACTGAGCACCTCCTCGTAGAGCTTCTCGCCCGGCCGCAGCCCGGTGTATTCAATCTTTATCTCGTCCAGCGAACGTCCCGAAAGTTGAATCATCTTCTTGGCCAAATCGATGATTTTTACAGGATGCCCCATATCGAACACCATGATTTCGCCGCCTTTCCCGATATTCGAGGCCTCCAACACCAGCAGACAGGCTTCCCGAATCGTCATGAAATAGCGGGTGATTTCGGGATGGGTCACCGTGAGAGGGCCGCCTTTGGCAATCTGCTCCTGAAAACGCGGAATCACCGAACCCTGGCTGCCCAGCACATTGCCGAAGCGGGTGGTGATGTATTGCGTCTTGCCTTCCAGTTTGCCTGTCTTGATTGCATGGTCGAGGCTCTGCACGTAGATTTCGGCCAGACGTTTGCTCGCCCCCATCACATTGGTGGGATTGACGGCCTTGTCGGTCGAAATCATCACGAATTTTTCCGCCTGGAATTTCAAGGCGGTATGCGCCACGTTGCGGGAACCCTTCACATTCACCATAAAGGCTTCGTTGGGGTTGAGCTCCATAAGCGGCACATGCTTGTAGGCGGCCGCATGGAAGATAATCTGCGGCTTGTACATACCGAAGATATATTCCAGTCTTTTACGCGAGCGCACGTCGCCCACGGCCGGCACCAGTTTCAGGTCTGGGAAACTCTCCTCCAACTCAAGGCGGAGGTTGTGGACGCCCGTCTCGCAGTTGTCGAAAAGTATCAGGGTGGAGACCTCGAAGCAGGCAATTTGCCGGCATAGTTCGCTGCCTATCGAACCGGCGGCTCCCGTCACCAACACCACCTTGTTCTTGAGGTCGGCGGCAATCTTCTCGGTATTGATATGAATCTCCTCCCGACCCAATAAATCCGAGATATCCAAAGAGCGCACCTGCGGCATCTCACTCTTCCACTTGCCGATGGGGGGCACGGTAAACAGCTGGAGGTGGTGCTCCATACAATACGGAATCAAACGGTTGCGTTCGGCGAAAATATCCCGTTGGTGCACAAACAGAATGCCCGCGATTTCTTCCTTACGCACCAATTTCTGCAATTCTTCCTCCTTGCGGATTACAAATACAGGCAAATCGCCCACAGGGTAGGTGTCTCCCCGGTTGGAGAATTTCAGGTAGCCCGCCAAGGAATACTGCGATTGCGTATTGAGCTTGATGACGGCCGAAAGTGAGGTAGCATTGAGGTCGGCTCCGTAAATCAACACTTTATGGCGGGAGGTGACAAAGGAGTTGAACGTGATTTGATAGAAAAGCACCACCGCCAGACGCGCCAATACCATAGCGCAGAAAGAGAACATCATGTCGATGCCCAGCACCATAATCCAGCTTGTGGGCGAGAGCGGCCCCACCCATAACGCAAAGCAGAATGCGGTGAAGCAGGTCTTGATGCACAAGGCCGCGGCGATGCGCCAGATGGATTGAAAGGAGGTATGCCGGATGATGTTCTTGTAGGTGCGGAACAGCAAAAATCCGCAGATGCTCGAAAGAAGGCACAACAATTCCAAGCGGACAAGGAGCGTCGGATCAAAGTGAATCTGCCGGAGCGAACAGGCCAAGAAATAGGCCAAAAGCGTGCCTATGCCGCACATCACCAGATCGAAGGTGAACACAAACCAACGGTTGATATAGGGTTTCCCCACCACGCGCCGGTAGATATTTTCCCTGAACGAAAAAGCCATGTCCTTCCTGTCCGTGTTTTTAAGGAATGCGAATTTACAAAAAAAGGCTGTCTGATTTTCATCAGACAGCCTTTTTATCGAGAGAGGGAAACTTTTTATTCCTGTACTTTGTACTCATTGGAGTTAGGATCCAAATCCGTACTGGAGAGTGCGAAGTTCACACCATCACCACCTTCCCACGCATTGTTCTGCCAGTTGCGGATATCTTTTTTTCCATTGTCGAAGATACCTTTGCCGTTCGACCATTGGGCCGTGGAAGTCTCGTCGAAAGGAACGGGCAAGGCGTAGCGGGCTATGGGGTAGTTGACGAACTGCAACAGATAGCTCGGTTTATCGGTGGTGCCGGGACGGTTCAGAAGGATACCGTTACGACGCAGATCCGACCAACGATACCCCTCGCCGGCGTATTCCTTGACACGTTCGTCGAGAACG
>CAZEOJ010000158.1:0-2881 GCA_964513825.1 uncultured Bacteroidaceae bacterium | reverse complement strand
AAAAAAGATGACCGCTTCGGCAAAAAGAATCGTTATTGTAGGCGCCACCTCGGGCATGGGCTACGAAATCACCCGCCTCTTTCGCGAAAAAGGCTGGCGCATCGGAATTGCCGGAAGACGGACGGAATTGCTCGATAAAATCCGTTCGGAAGCCCCGTCGCAGATCGAGGCGGAACAAATCGACGTGACCCGTGAGGATGCCCCTGCAAAATTGCTTGCCCTGATTGAAAGATTGGGCGGCATGGACGTTTTCCTGCTCACCTCCGGAATAGGCAGTCAAAACCGCTCTTTGAGCCCCGAAATCGAATTATCCACCGTACAGACCAATGCCCTCGGCTTTACGCGTATGGTGGTGGCCGCCTACAACTATTTTAAGGAGCACGGAGGCGGTCAATTAGCCGTCATCAGCTCGATTGCAGGCACAAAAGGTTTGGGTGCGGCCGCTTCCTATTCGGCCACCAAACGCTATCAGGGCATTTATATCGATGCCCTCGACCAGTTGGCGCATATGGAAAAACTGCCGATTGTCTTTACCGACATCCGCCCCGGTTTTGTCAGAACCGATTTATTGAAAAACGACCGATACCCCATGACTATGGAGCCGCAGAACGTGGCCCGCAGAATCGTCAAAGCCATAGAGCGCAAGAGACGTTGCGTGATTATCAACCGCCGCTACGCCGTGTTGGTTTTCTTCTGGCGGCTCATTCCTAACGCCCTCTGGCGCCGCCTCCCCATTCACAACTGATTTAGCACCTCTAAAACGAGGTGAGTTCGTTGAAGAAATCGATGGCGGTACGGTCGGTGAGCAGGGAAATGAAGTCGATGATGGCACGCAGATAAGAACGCTCGTCGGTGAGGTCGTAGATGCGCTTGTGGCGCGAACCTGTCCCCTGCTGTTTGGTCAATATCTCGATAAAATCGAGGAAATCGCGTCCCAACTTGGGATAAATCGGTATCACCTCGCGCTTAATCATTCCCAAAGTACGCTCGCCCGCATAGGCCGTCGAAAGCGCCTCGAAAATGGAACGTATCACCATCTTGGCATACGACTCGTAGTTTTTGAGGCGGGGATGTTTGTAGATATTCTGATAGTTGAACTTCATCAACATCTTCATCAATTCATACACCTCTTTCGAGAAACAGAGACCCTTTTCGGGCGTGCTGTTGCGGCACAGGTCGGTGATGAAGACATGGATGAAATTGGTGTTGTTGGCCGCCTCCACCATAGGATAACCTAACAGGATGTGGTCGAGTTCCTTACGTTGGTTTTCGGAAAGGATGCCGAGGCGTTGGGCGTCTTCCAGGTCGCGGCCGAGATAGGCGATTTTGTCGGAAATCTTCATCACGCACCCCTCCCACGTATAAGGAGCGTAGCGTCCGCGATTGAGGTTGCTGATGATATTGAGGTCGATGGCTTCCTCGCGGGGAAAAAGTTTGTCTTGGTTCACTTCGCCGCAATGCGAGATGATGCCGTCGCGCACGGCGTAGGTAAGGTTCAGGTTCTTGCAATAGCCTTTGGTGTCTTGCAGCAGTTCGAGGCTGTCCACCACGCGGAGGGAATTTTTTTCGTGCCAGAATTCGCCTAAGCCGTGTTCTTTGCAGAGGTTGTCCAAAAACACTTCGCCGGAGTGGCCGAAAGGGGCGTGTCCGAGGTCGTGGCCCATAGCGATGGCGTAGGTGAGTTCGGAATTGAGGCCGAGGAAGCGGGCTATGGTGTTGCTTACCGAAATGACGTGGTTGACGTGTTCGATGCGGGTGCAGATGCGGTCGTCGTGGGTGTGGAAGAAAACCTGCGTCTTGGCTTTGAGGCGGGTGTAGGCGAGGGAGTGCAGGATACGGCCGTTGTCGCGGTCGAATTCGCTGCGGATTTCGTCGGGTTTGAGGGGCGACGGGGTCTCGCGGCTCACGGCCTGTTTCCAATGAGGATGCGCGGGGGTCATGGCCTCGCGCGCGAAAATGTCTTTATGTTGCAGGATATCTGTTTTCAAAGGCATCTGTTATTTAATCTTGAACCTGTATCCTTGTTGGGCGAGGAGGGTGGCGACCTTTTCGCGCACGTCGCCTTGCAAGACCACTTCTCCGTCTTTTACCGAACCGCCTATGCCGCATTTGTTCTTGAGCGTCTTGCCCAAATCCTCCAAATCGGCCTGTCTGCCCACAAAGCCCGTGATAAGGGTCACCACCTTGCCGCCGCGCCCTTTCGATTCGCGCCCGATGCGGAGATCCTGCCGCGAGGGTTCGAGCGTTTCGGGCTCTTCGGTTTCCTCGTAGCGGTACTGAAAGTTCGGGTCGGTGGAATAGACCACCCCTACCGGTATCTTCTTGCCCATAACTACTTCATCTTTTCGGCGATATATCCCGCCAACCTATCCACGGACACACGTTCCTGCTCCATGCTGTCGCGGTGACGCACGGTCACGGTATCGCCGGTCAGCGTGTCCGAATCGACGGTCACGCAGAAAGGCGTGCCGATAGCGTCCTGACGGCGGTAGCGGCGGCCAATGGTGTCTTTCTCCTCGTATTGGCACATATAGAGCGGTTGCAGCATCTCCAAAATCTCGCGTGCCTTTTCGGGCATTCCGTCTTTCTTTACCAAAGGCAGAACCGCCACCTTATAGGGCGCGATTTTGGCGGGAATGCGCATCACCACACGCTCGGTGCCGTCTTCCAGTTTCTCCTCGCAGAAAGCGTGGCTCAACACCGCCAGCACCATACGGTCGAGCCCGATAGAAGTCTCCACCACATAAGGCACGTAGCTTTCGTTGCGCTCGCTGTCGAAATATTGCAGTTTCTTGCCGCTGAATTCCTGATGACGGCTCAAATCGTAGTCGGTGCGCGAGTGGATGCCTTCCAGTTCCTTGAATCCGAACATGAAATTGAA
>CAZEOJ010000157.1:0-2890 GCA_964513825.1 uncultured Bacteroidaceae bacterium | reverse complement strand
GTGGAAGAAGCCGACTACAGCGTCCGCGTGTTCACCGTTTCGGGTGTTGAGGTGATGAACCTCAAAGCTTTGAACGGCAAGACCCAAATCAACCTCGAAGGCATGGCCAAAGGCATCTATGTAGTGGAAATCGCTACCGCCAACGGCGCTTCGCGTGCGAAGGTGGTGCTCCGCTAAGCGTCTGCACCGACCTCAAAAAAAGGCTGTCTAAGCAATTAGACAGCCTTTTTTGTTATCCATTGGGAGAATTTTAGTAAATTCACGCCCCTAAATTCATCCTAAACAAAAGAGGTATATGATGAAAGCACGCTCTCTTTTTTTCCGCACCGGCCTGGCCGCGGCGCTGTTCTTTGCCGCCGCCTCGGTTCTCGGTGCCGAGAAGGATACCGCCTACTATCAGGACGCGATAGGCAAATCGCGCTACGAGCTCAAGACCGCCCTCCACAACATCATCAAGGACCATACCGTAGTGAACTACAAAGGTTTGTGGGATGCGTTCAAGAGTACCGATGTCCGCGCCGACGGCAAGGTGTGGGATATGTATTCCGACTGCGAATTTACGTTTGTCAGCGATCAATGCGGCAACTACAAGAACGAGTGCGACTGCTACAACCGCGAGCACTCTTTCCCCAAGAGCTGGTTCGATGATGCCTCGCCCATGTATTCCGACCTGTTTCATCTCTATCCCACCGACGGCAAGGTGAACGGTATGCGCAGCAACTATCCTTTCGGCGAGGTGAGCAATCCCACCTACACCAGTCACAACGGCTCCAAGTTGGGCAACAACAGCACGAGCGGCTATTCGGATAAGGTGTTTGAGCCCGTCGACGAATACAAGGGCGATTTCGCGCGTTCCTACTTCTATATGGCCACGCGCTACGAAGACAAGATAGCCAAATGGAGTGCCTGCCCCATTTGCGACGGCAACAACAAGGCCTCTTTCAAGAAATGGACGGTGGAACTGCTGCTCAAATGGCATCGCCAAGACCCTGTGAGCGAAAAGGAAATTGCCCGTAATGACGCGGTTTACAAGCAGCAGAACAACCGCAACCCCTTTATCGATTTTCCCGAACTGGTGGAGAAAATCTGGGGCGACGACAATACGGCTTTCGAACTTGGTAAACCCTACACCCCTGATGACCCCGACGACCCTGATGACCCCGATAATCCCGACGACCCTGACGACCCCATTCATCCCAACGATTCTGTCACGGTCAACGAAAGCGGGGCCGCCGTTGCGTTCCGCATCTATCCCAACCCCACGGGCGGCCTGCTGACCCTCGATGTGGAGGAAGACAACTACAATGTCCGCGTGATTTCCGCTTCGGGTGTCGAGATGCTGAACTTCAAGGCTTTGAACGGCAAGACCCAAATCAACCTCGAAGGCATGGCCAAAGGGGTGTATATTGTGGAAATCGCCACCGCCGCCGGCACTTCGCGTGCGAAGGTGATGCTCCGCTGATTTTAGTAAATTCACGCCCTTAAACACAAAAATAAGAGCTATATGAAAGCACGCATCCTTTTCTTCCGCATCGCTCTGGTTACGACCTTGCTTGGGGCCGCCGCCACGGCTTTCGCGGCCGAGAAAGATACCGCTTACTATCGGGCGGCGATAGGCAAATCGCGCTACGAGCTCAAGACGGCGCTCTACAACATCATCAAGGACCATACGGCTCTCAAATACGATGATCTCTGGAAGGCCTTCGAGACCACCGACCAACGTCCCGACAACGACACGCTGGCGTGGGACATCTATTCCAACTGCGACCTTCCTTTCTACGCCCACTACGGCCCCAACACGTCCGAAGAATGCTATCAGCTCAACCGCGAGCACTCTTTCCCCAACTCGTGGTTCGGCGGCGAGGCCACCCGTAAAGAGCCCAAATACAACGACCTTTTCCACATGTATCCCGTTTCGGGGCGTGTCAACACCATCCGCAACGACAACCCCTACGGCAAGGTGCAGGAGGGCAAGGACAACTTCAAGAGCAGCAACGGCAGCCTGCGCGGGCCCAGCGCCACGCCGGGTTTCACGGGCACGGTATTCGAGCCTATCGACGAGTACAAGGGCGATTTGGCGCGCACCTACTTCTATATGGTGACCCGCTACGAGAACGAGGTGGCCGATTGGGACACCGTCTACAACAAAGGCGGCGAGAAAGCGTGTGTGGTGTGCAACGGCACTTCCACGCAGGCCATGCAGGACTGGGCGGTGGCCATGTTCTTGGAATGGCATCGGCAAGACCCTGTGAGTCAGAAGGAAATCGCCCGCAACGACTCTATTTATACCATTCAGCACAACCGCAATCCCTTTATCGATTTTCCCGAATTGGTGGAGAAGATTTGGGGTGATGATAGTCTTGCCTTTGGTACCTATCCCCTCGTTACATCCACCGAGCCCGAGGGCTATTACAAAGACGCCTACGGAAAGAGTGGCTACACGCTTAAAACCGCGCTCCACGGCATTATCAAAGGCCATACCGAAATATCTTACAGCGGTTTGTGGGAGGCCTACAAAAAGACGGACGCCCGCGCCGACGGCACAGTGTGGGATATGTATTCCGACTGCGCTTTCACTTTCGGCAGCGACCAATGCGGCAACTACAAGAACGAGTGCGACTGCTACAACCGCGAGCACTCTTTCCCCAAGAGCTGGTTCGATGATGCCTCGCCCATGTATTCCGACCTGTTTCATCTCTATCCCACCGACGGCAAGGTGAACGGTATGCGTGGCAACAATCCTTTCGGCGAGGTGAGCAATCCCACCTACACCAGCAACAACGGCGGCAAGTTGGGGCCCAACATCACCAACGGTTACAGCGGCACGGTGTTTGAGCCTGTCGACGAATACAAAGGCGATTTCGCGCGTTCGTATTTCTATATGGCCACG
>CAZEOJ010000156.1:0-2943 GCA_964513825.1 uncultured Bacteroidaceae bacterium | reverse complement strand
CGCTGGAAGGAGTTACAAACGACAGGGTCACCGTGGGTCTAACCACGGGAGTGGGGGTGGTTTTAATCGTGTAGGCGCGTACCACCGTGTCGGAATATTTTCCGGCTATCATCGCATAGGCACGGATAACGGTGTCGGCGGTAAGGGTAACCTTAACATCAGTCAACGATTTTACAAAAGCGGTGGCATCGGCTTCGGTCTTGCCCGTGGCTACGAAAATGCTGTCGGCTTCGCCTTTGGCAATCGTTATCTCGGTATTGGCATCGTATTCACCGGCGGCTTTATTGATAAGAGCGGCAACCGTGTAGGTGACCGTTACAGGGGTAGACCAGGCGAACAGTTTAGAGTCGTCGTCTTCCGCTTCCAGATACTTGCACGTGGCTGCCTTTACCGTACTCGTTTTAGTGAGCCTTGCAGCATTTGCACCGAGAGTAGCCGTTTTTGCACCGGCCGCCTTTATCGCGGACTCTTTTGTATAGGTGGAGAAATCAAAATTTTCTTCCGGGTCTATGATATAGAAAACCAGATAACCTTCCTCTTCAGCATCAACACCCTCGGGAAGCGACAAGCTGAAAGCTCCGTTAAACACCAAGGTCGTATCCGCCGCAACAGGGGCGAAGATCGGCTGGGGCGCGGGAAGGGCGGTCTTTACCAAGTAAGTTGTCGTTTCTACCTCGGAATAAATCACTTCGGGAGTAGTTGCGCTCATATCTGCTATGAAGGCCATGCGCACCCGCATCGAGTGACTTCCTGCCGTCATATTGAGCGGGATAATCCCGGTGGACATAGCCTGTCCTTGATAGTACGCGGCAATGTCGTAGCCTAAATCTTCTCCCTCGCCATACATGGCGCCCGTCAACTCTTCGAAAGTGGGTTTAAGTTCCTTGGGAGATACCGTGTTGTCATCGAATACGTAGCAGAAGGCTACGAGAGCAGATTGATACACGTCTCCTTCCGGCAGGTTGAATATAATTCTGGAACCCTGTTCAACTTCACCGTCGGCCGGTGTGAACGTCGGCATCGGCAGCGTGATAGCGGGAGCGGCAGCATTTATGGTAAGCGAAGTCGTGGAAGCAGTATTATCCATTTCTGCGGCTCCGTCAAAAGCGGTGGTCTGGTCGCTACCCTTTACCAACGCGTAGGTCAACGCCCAGGTGCCGGCCGTCAAATCGGTCGTGGTAAGCGCAACGGGGGTCGAAGTGATAACCTGTTCCTTGGTAGTCCCTTCATTGGTCAGGGTAACCTTTACGGCTACATTGCCTTCTGCCGTTCCCAAAGTCGGGGCAGCAGGTGTTGTTTCTTCTCCCTCGGCAGGAGTGGCCGCGGTAATCGTAACCGTGAATTGCGGTGCGGTTTCTCCTCCGATCGTCCATGTCGTCGGATTCAGCTCAACCTTTACCTTGGCGTTGTCTGCTTTGGCAAAGCCAACGGCGAAGAGCATCATCAGGGCCGTGAGACCCAAATAAAGTAACTTCTTCATTTTGTTTTGGTTTTTATTGGTAATACGTTGTTTATTATCAATCCTTTATATGCAACTTTCATGCACAATTTGTCCATCTCTCGCCAAGAGAGGGACAATTTTTAGAAAAAAAAAGGCCGAAACTCAACGAGTTTCGGCCTTTTCCTTTAAAAATTTCCTATTTATTTCCCCATGCGGGAGGCGATTTCCTGCGCGAGATAGGAAGCCACGTCGTCGGCGTAGGCGTTCATGCCGAAACCGGCGTCAAATCCCAGTTCCTTGCCCAATTCGTAGGTGATGCGCGGGCCGCCGCAGCATACCACCATCCTGTCGCGCAGATGCTCGGCCTCGAGCATTTCTATCATCTCGGTCATGTTCTGGATATGGATGTCTTTCTGCGTCACCGTCTGCGACACCAAAATCGCATCCGCATTCAGTTCCAACGCCTTGGCGATAAGATCCTCGTTAAGCACCTGACTGCCTAAGTTATAGGCCTCTATCATCTCGTAACGCTCCAAACCATAGTGCCCCGCAAAACCTTTCATGTTCATGATGGCGTCGATACCCACCGTATGGGCATCGGTACCCGTGCTGGCACCCACCACCACAATCTTGCGGCCTATGTGCTCGCGGATATAGGCATCGGTCTCCTCCATGCTCATCACCGCCGATTCCACCTTGGGAACGTGAATCACCGTATAGTCGACCGTATGCGTGCAGGAACCGTAGGCGTTGAAGAACGTGAAACCCGGCGTCAACTCGCGCGCGAACACAATCTGCGGGTTCTCGAAACCCATCTTGCGCAACAGCTGTTTGGCGGCCTCCACCGCTTCGTCGCCGGCAGGCACGGGGAGCGTAAAGCTCAACTGCGTCTTGCCGTCGTTCATCGTGTCGCCGTAAGGCTTGATTTTCTTGGGGTCGTAGGTCTTGTCGATTTCTTCGTGAGAAGTTGAATATAATCCGCCACTCATGTTATTCTCCTTTCTTCATTAAGTCAATAAAGGGATTCTGATAGTTGCCGCGTTTTTCGGCCACGCCCTGCAAACCTTTTCCTCCGTTCTTGGGGCGTTTGATGTCGGCGAAGATGCCTTTTTCGAGAGCCGCGAAAAGACCCTCTTTCTCCATCTGCTGCAAGAGCGCGGTGGCCTTGTCGAGCACTTCGGCGGCACGACGGCGCACCAGGCCGCCTTCCCTGAATTCCATTTCCTCGCCTATGCTCTTCATATTGTTGAAGATATAGCGGGCGTTTTCGATAGACAGATAGCGGTCGCTCATAAAAGGCGTGTGGATGGCCTCGGTGGGCATACCCAGCAGTTGCAGGCCCTGGTGTGTCCAGATGCCGATCATGTTGAACAGGGCGTCTTGCAGGTGTCCGCGGAAGATGTTACCCGTCATGAATTTGGTGGGAGGCATGTATTTGAGGGGCGCGTTGGGGAAAATCTCGCGCAGCATCTGCGCCTGCGCCAGTTCCATCAAAAAGCCGT
>CAZEOJ010000155.1:0-2958 GCA_964513825.1 uncultured Bacteroidaceae bacterium | reverse complement strand
AGGAGGTGGCAGAGGCTTTGGGGGTCGAGGTGGCAGTGGGTGTGGAGGGCGGAGAGGGGGGCGTGGGGGACGAAGCGGTCGGGAAGGCCGAGGCAGCGGATGGGCGTGGTGTAGTGGTGGGCCGCGGCGAATTCGCAGACCGCCGAGCCGAAACCACCCTCCAACACGCCGTCTTCGACGGTAATCACCCGTCGATAATTCCGAAAGGCATCGTGCAACAACTCTTCATCCAACGGTTTAAGGAACAACATATTGTAGAGGCCGAAAAGTTTGCGGCAACCTTTCTCGCGCGCCAAGTCCACCGCCTCCAACACCGCATTGCCGATGTGTCCGAGCCACAGCACCGCCGTATCGTCGCCCTCGCAAAGACGCACACCCTTGCCGATGGGGAGGGCCCGCAGCGGGGTCTTCCACCGCGGCATTACGCCCCTGCCCCGCGGATAGCGAATCACGAACGGACCGTACTGATTTTCTAACTGCGCGGTAAACATCAGGTTACGTAAATCCTGTTCGTTCATGGGCGCGCTGACCACAAGGTTGGGTATCGGGCGCAGAAAAGCCAGGTCGAAGGCGCCGTGATGCGTGGGGCCGTCCTCGCCCACAAGGCCCGCGCGGTCGAGGCAGAGCACCACCGGCAGTTTCTGCAGGGCCACGTCGTGGATAATCTGATCGTAGGCCCGCTGCACGAACGACGAGTAGATGTTGCAGAACGGCCGCAGACCCTCGGCGGCGAGCCCCGCGCTGAACGTCACCGCGTGCTGCTCGGCGATGCCTACGTCGAACACCCTCTCGGGCATTTTCTTCATCATCATGTGCAGCGAACAGCCCGTAGGCATGGCGGGGGTGATGCCGACAATCTTGGGGTTCTGGCGGGCGAGTTCGATGATGGTCTTGCCGAAGACGTCCTGATAACGGGGGGCGAGTCTTAAATTAATACTTTTTTTGAGAAGTTTCCCCGTCTCCGGTTCGTAGGCTCCGGGGGCGTGGTAGACGATGGGCGACTGTTCGGCCTGCCGCAGTCCCTTGCCTTTGGTGGTGACGATGTGCAGCAGTTTGGGGCCCTGTATGGTCTTGAGGTCTTGCAGCACCTCGACGAGCGTATGCAGGTCGTGCCCGTCGATAGGGCCGAAATAGCGGAAATTCATGGCCTCGAACAGGTTGCCGCTGGGCCGGAAGAAAGAGCGCGTCGCCCGCAGGACGTCGGTGATGAACCGCTTGGGGGCGAAGCGACGCGCTTTGTCGCCGCCCATCCTGACCCACATGCTGTTTTTGATGCGGTTGTAGCGTTTGGAGGCCGTGATGCGGGTGAAGTAGGTGTGCAGGGCGCCGGTGCTGGCGTCTATCGACATGCCGTTGTCGTTGAGTATCACAAGAATGTCGCTCTTGGCCACGCCTGCGTGGTTGAGACCCTCGAAGGCCATGCCGCCCGTCATGGCGCCGTCGCCTATCACGGCGATGTGCTGCCGGTCGGTCTCGCCTTTGAGCTTGGAGGCCACCGCCATGCCGAGAACGGCCGAAATGGAGGTGGAGGAATGGCCTGTGCCGAAAGAATCGTACACGCTCTCCTGACGCGAGGGGAAGCCGCTGAGCCCTCCCTCGCAGCGGATAGAGGGGAATTGCTCCCTGCGGCCCGTGAGAATCTTGTGGGCGTAGGCCTGATGTCCCACGTCCCATACCAGGCGGTCGTAGGGGGTGTTGAAGACGTAGTGCAGGGCTACGGTGAGTTCTACCGTGCCCAAAGACGCTCCGAGATGACCGGGGTGCGTGGCGAGCACTTCGATGATGTAGGCGCGGATTTGGTCGGCCACCTGTTGCAGTTGCTCGGGGGAGAGGCGGCGCAGGTCGTCGGGCGTGTTGATATGTGAAAGCAGGCTGTCCACTACTTCATAGCGCCGACCTTGCACACAAGGTCGACCACACGGTTGGAGTAGCCGAATTCGTTATCGTACCAGCCCACCACTTTCACGAAATTGCCGTCCATCACCTTGGTGAGTTTGGAGTCGAAGATGCACGAGATGGGGTTGCCCACGATGTCGATGCTCACGATGGGATCCTCGCAGTATTCGATATAGCCTTTCATGTAGCCTTGCGCGGCTTCCTTGAGGGCGGCGTTCACTTCGTCGACGGTGACGTCGCGGTTGAGTTCGGCGGTGAGGTCGACCACCGAGCCGTCGGGCGTGGGCACGCGCATGGCGAAGCCGTCCATCTTGCCTTTGAGGTCGGGCAGCACCAAGCCTACGGCCTTGGCGGCTCCTGTGCTGGTGGGGATGATGGACACGGCGCAGGCGCGGGTGCGGCGCAGGTCTTTATGGGGTGAGTCGAGGATGATCTGGTCGTTGGTGTAGGAGTGGATGGTGTTCATCAAACCGTGCTTGATGCCGAATTTCTCGTGCAGCACGCGGGCCATGGGGGCGAGGCAGTTGGTGGTGCAGGAGGCGTTGGAGATGAGTTTCATCTCGGGGGTGAGCACGTGGTCGTTGACGCCCATCACCACGGTGGCGTCCACGTCGGTTTCTTTGTCGGCGGGGGCGGTGAGCACCACTTTGCGGGCGCCGGCCTTGAGGTGGCCGCTCATCTTCTCGCGGTTGCGGAAGCGTCCCGTGGCTTCTACCACTACGTCGATATTGTGTTTGCCCCAGGGGATGTTGGCGATGTCGGATTCTTTGTAAACGGTGATTTTCTTGCCGTTGACTACGATGTCGTCGCCTTCGGCGTGTACTTCGCCTTTGAAGCGTCCGTGTACGGAGTCGTATTTGAGGAGGTGGACGAGGACGTCGGGTTCTGTGTTGGCGTTGAAGGCCACTACGTCTACTTCGGGTCTTTCGATAAGGTTTCTAAAGGTAATGCGGCCGATTCTGCCCAAGCCGCAAATGCCGACTTTAATCTTTTCCATAACTGCTATATTTTATACTCGCCGCGAAGATACGAAATTATTTACTATTTATTATTTACTATTTA
>CAZEOJ010000154.1:0-2987 GCA_964513825.1 uncultured Bacteroidaceae bacterium | reverse complement strand
CCGCGAAGATAGTAAATTTTCTCACCCTTCCACCAGTTCCGACAATTCGAGCCAGCGGTCTTCGGCGGCGGCGAGTTCGGCAAGGATGCCGGCGATGCGGCGGGAAGCGTCGGCGATTTTCTCCGGGTCGGTCTCCTGCCCCGAAAGCAGCGCTTCGACGGCGGCTTTCTCCTCTTCCAGACGGGCGATTTTTTCGGTAAGTTCGGCGTATTCCCGCTGTTGCTTGAAGGTGGCCTTGGGCTTCTGCGCCGGCATACGACGTTCTTGCGGAGCCGTGGCGACAGCCGCCGCCGTCTTCTGCCCTGCCCGCGCCTCCTCGGCTTTCCTGCGCTTGTACTCGCCGTAGGTGCCATACCAATCCTTCACCTTGCCATTACCCTCAAACACAAAGATATGATCGGCCAGATGATCGAGAAAACTGCGGTCGTGACTCACCATAAGCAGGCAGCCCCCGTAGTGCTTCAAGAAATCCTCCACGAGCATCAACGTATACACATCCAGGTCGTTGGTAGGCTCGTCGAGAATCAGGAAGTTGGGGTTGGACATCAAGGTGCGCAACAGATACAGACGCCGCCGCTCACCCCCGCTCAGATTGGAAAAATAGTTGTATTGCGTGGTGGAATCGAATTGAAAATAAGTGAGGAACTGCGAAGCCGAAATCTCGCGCCCGTCCTGCATCCGCACCACCTCGGCCACCTCCTTCACGATATCGATCACCCGCATATCCTCGCGCATGGGCAGACCTCCCTGCGTGTAATAGCCGAACTGCACGGTCTCGCCCACCACCACACGCCCCGCATCGGGCCTCACCTTGCCCGTAATCATATCCAGGAACGTGCTTTTTCCGATACCGTTGGCGCCCACGATGCCTATCTTCTCGCCCTTTTTGAATATATACGAGAAATCGTCCAGCAACTTCTTCCCCTCGTAGGCCTTGCTCAGATTATAGACTTCCAAGATTTTATTTCCCAAACGGCGACTCTGCACGCTCAATTCGGGCACCTGCTCGTCCAGACGGACGGAAGCCTTCTGCCTCACCTCCTCGAAAGCGTCTTTCCGCGCCCGCGCCTTGGTGCCCCGCGCGGAAGGCGTGCTCCGCATCCACTCCAATTCCCGACGGTAGATGTTGCGCGCCTTTTCCACCTCGGCCCGCTCTATGCTCTCCCGCTCGGCCTTCTTTTCCAGAAAGTAGGCGTAATTACCGTGATAATTATACAGATGTCCCCGGTCTATCTCGTAAATCCGCTCGCAGACATTATCCAAAAACGTGCGGTCGTGCGTCACCAACAGAAGCGACAGTTTCTGCCGCCGCAAAAAATCCTCCAACCACTCGGTCATCTCCATATCCAAATGATTGGTAGGCTCGTCCATCAGAAGCAGATCGGCCTGCTCGATCAGCACCCGCGCCAAAGCCGCTTTCTTCTGCTGTCCTCCCGACAGTTCCCCCATTTTTTGGTCGGTACGGGGAAGTTTGAGCCGCGAAAGCACTTCCTTGACCCGTTCTTCCTGATCCCACGCTTGCAGGCGGTCCATCTGCAAGGTGGCCTCCGCCAGCAGTTTCTGCAAGGCGGGCGTGTTCTCGCGCTCGATGTCCCACAGGATACGCTCATAGCGCCGCGCGGCTTCGGTGGCGGGATTATGCCCCGAAAACACAAAATCCAGCACGCTTTCCTCGGGGTCGAACTGCGGATTCTGCGGCAAAAAATCAACATGTATATCCTTATGCAACACCACCTTGCCGCTATCGGGCAGGATTTTTCCCGTGATAATCTGCAAGAGCGTGGTCTTGCCTGCGCCGTTCTTGGCCACCAGCGCGGCTTTCTCCCCCTTTTCCAAACCGAAGGTAAGGTCGGAGAAAAGCTGTTTCTCGCCGTAGGTTTTCGAGAGGTTTTCTATGGACAGGATATTCATTTTTCAAAGGGGTTGGAGAAGCGGGGGTTGGTGATGAAATCCTCGTCGCTCAAAGTGAGCAGAAAGGCTTTGAGGCATTGTTTCTCGCGGGGGGTGAGCTGCACGCCTCCTTCGTCCGCATGGTGCATGAGGGGGCTGATATGCGGGGTGGCGTACACATGCTCGCTGTATCGGTCTATCACTTCCTCCAAGGTGGCGAAACGGCCGTCGTGCATATAGGGGGCGGTGTGCGCGACATTGCGCAGGGAGGGGATGCGGTAGGGAACATCGCTGCTGTCGAGGCCGTTCACGGCAAGGGTGTAGGTGGAGAACAGCACGTTGCCGGCCCCGCCGTGGCAGTGGAAGCAGTCGGCGCCTTCCTCGGTGGTAAAAAGCACATAGCCTTGCATTTCCTCGTCCGAAAGGTGTTCTTCGCCGCGCATATAGCGGTCGAATTTGCTGTTGGGGGTGATGAGGGTGCGCACGAATTGGGCGAGGGCTTTGACGGTGCGGTCGAGGGTGATGTCCGGGGTGCCGAAGGCGGCTTGGTACAGCGGGGGATAGAGCGGAATGGCGGCGATATGGGCGACAAGGCTGTCGGTGGGCAGGGCGAATTCGGTGCTGTCGGAAAGGGTGAGGCGGATGAATTCCTCGATGTTGGTGGAGGGATAGGTGGCCGTGCCGTTCCAACCGAAGGCGCGGGTGTTGTAGGCGAGGTTCTGCAACGGGAGGGCAACGTGGGGCGTGGTCTGTCCCGAGGCGCCGTGCAGGCCGCCGCGCACAAGGCGTGGATTGTCGATGCCGCAGTCGAACGCGGCGGCCTGCCTGTGACATTCGGAGCAGCTGATGCCTTGGGGTTGGGCGGGGGTGGCGGCGATGCGGTTGTCGTAGAAGAGATAGCGGCCTAATTCAACGCCTTGGGTGGTGAGGGGGTTGTCGGATGATATATTGGTTTCGGTGGGGAAAAAGGGGGTTTCGGGCAGGTTGAAGTAGGTGGGATCGAAGACGTGGTCGGGGTTGACAGGCCCGCAGGCGACCAGCAGCCCGGCCACCGCGCCCGCCACCGCACCACCGTATTTCCTTATCCGTATAAACAT
>CAZEOJ010000153.1:1361-3000 GCA_964513825.1 uncultured Bacteroidaceae bacterium | reverse complement strand
CCCAGCAGGAGCAAGCCCACCGCCAATCCGACAGCGAGCGAAACAATTTTGAGGCTATTGTACCTGCCCTTTTTGAACAGGGTGCGCCATGCCAATCCCACATCTTTCATACTGTCTGTATTATCGTTTATTTCAATATCAAAACTTCGTGTCCGCGGAAGGTCTCGTAGCCCGACACAATCACGCGCTCACCCGCTTCCAAGCCCTCCAACACCTCGTAATACTGGGGATTCTGACGGCCTATGCGGATATTGCGCTTGTAGGCTTTCTCGCCCGAGGCATCCAACACATAAATCCAGCTTCCGCCCGTGTTCTGAAAGAAAGAGCCTTTGGGAATAAGCAGGCTTTCGACACTCTGCCCCAATTCGAGGTTGATGTAATAGGTCTGTCCGCTGCGGATATTCTCGGGGCGCGCGTCGGTAAAGACGAAATCGGTGCGGAACTTGTTGGAACGCACCTCGGGATAAATCTTCCGCACCGAGAGCGAGAACAGCGTTCCCTGACGTTCGAAGGTGGCGGAAAGCCCCGTATGCACACGGTCTATATAGTGTTCGTCTATCAGGGCCTGAATCTTGAAATCCGAAAGGTCGTTGATCTGGCCTATCTTCTGTCCGGCCGCCACATTCTGCCCCAACTCCACGTCCAACAGACCCAATTCGCCGTCTATCTGCGAGCGGATGTCCAGCTGCGCCTTGCGTTGCCGTACCAATTGCAGGTTGCGCCGCATATTGGCCAGGCTGTTTTCCATTTCTTCCATTTGGATGCGCCGCGAAAGGGAGTCTTGTTTGAGCCGCCGGTCCACCAGTTCGTATTTGCGGCTCGCCAACTCGTAATCTTCCTTGGCTTTGAGATACACTTCCTTGGCCACCAGGTCTTCTTCGTAGAGGCGCTTCTGCTGTTCGTAGGCGCGGCGGGAGCGCGAAATCTCCATGTCGAGCTGCAACCGTTCGGTCATGTTGCTGAGCCTGTCCTGCTCCATAGTCACCTGCGTGTTCCGCAAGAAATTCTGTTTTTCGGCCAACTGCGCCTCGGCGTCCAGTATCTGCAATTCCAGATTGGAGTTGGCGAGCCGCACGATAATGTCGCCTTTCTTTACCTGCGCTCCTTCTTCGGCCACTTTCTCGCGCACGATGCCGCCCTCTTCGGGGCTTATCTGCACCACGGCGATAGGCTGCACCTGCCCGTCCACGCGGATAAAGTCGTTGAACTCGCCCCGCTCCACCGTCGCAATCGAAATCCCTCGCCGTTCCACACGCAGGGTGGAGGCATGGTTGCCGAAAATCACCCACAATAAGACCGCCAGCACGAACCCGCCTCCTAACAAATAAGGGATGTGTTTCTTGCGGATTCCTTTTTTCTTTTCGATGATTCTATCCATTTTATTTTGTTTCTATGAAAGTTGTTTTGACGGCGATCTGCTTCGTTGGCCAATCACGGTAGCTCAGTCACGTACAAAAGTACGCTCCTTCGCACCGTTTCTTGTCCGCCTCGCATCTCATCCCTCAAAACAACTTTCACCGACCATACTTTCAGTATAATGAGCCGTACTTATAATAATATATTATTTTCTTCCTCATTTCAAATAGCCACACCCTTTGCAGATATTCGGCCTGCGACTGCAACAGGGTGTTGGCGTAAA
>CAZEOJ010000153.1:0-1261 GCA_964513825.1 uncultured Bacteroidaceae bacterium | reverse complement strand
AGCCACACCCTTTGCAGATATTCGGCCTGCGACTGCAACAGGGTGTTGGCGTAAACCTGCACGTCCAAAGGCGTCACCAATCCTTCTTCGTATTGACGGAGCGCGATACGGTAGGCAATGGAGTCGCTTTCCACCTTGCGCTGCATCTGCAAGGCTTCCTTGGCGTAGCCGTTGCAGTCCATCACCGCCTGTTCGATAGCGTCATGCAGTTGGCGGAGCGATTCGTGCTCGTTCTCGCGTGCCACAAACATGGCGTTGCGCGATTTGCGCAGGGCGGTATTGCGGCTCAGACCGTCAAAAATAGGGATATTCATACCCACCGCCACATACTCGCCCCGGTTGTTGCGGAACTGTTTCTTGAAACTCTGCGTGTAGCCGTCTATATAGTCGGTGTTGACACCCGCCTGCACGTAGATGTCGGGCATCATCGCCCCGATCCGCATCTTGTAGTCCAACTGCGCCGCCCTGAAACGGTATTTGGCCTGCAAAGCCAGCGGATTGGAGGTCTTGGCGCGGTCAAAAATCGATTCGGCATCGGATTCGGCCGCCACCAGCGAGATTTCGGGCAAGGTCGTGTCGAGTTCCAGCGTGCGGTTCAAAGGAAAGTTCATGACCTGCTTGAGCGTGAGCAGGGCCGTCCGATAGAGGTTCTGCTGGCGGGTCAGGTCGTAATCGTCGGCCGCCACCTGACTTTCGAACTGGGCGATATCCGCCTTGCCGCGCAATCCCAATTCTTCCTCGCGCCGCACTTTAAGCAGATTGCGCTTGCTCTCGGCCAGCTTCAAGGCCGACAGGCGCGCCGTTTCGCGATAATACACCGCATCGGCAAAGGCCTGCATGGTGTTCATCGCCGCCTCGTCTTGGAGCCGCTGTATCTCGTTCCTGCCCATTTGCAGGTTGGAGGAAGCCAGCATCCATTGCTTTACGTAACGTCCGCCGCAAAACAGCGGAAGCGAGGCGGAAAGCCCGTAGGAATTATAAAACGACTGCACGTTGTTGTAGGTGTTCGTCACCGGGTCGATAGAACGCCCGAAATTATACTGCGCGCCCACCGAACCGCTCACGGAGGGAAAGAAAGAGGCTATCGCCTGATCGCGTTCCGCCTGATAGGAGGCCGTTTCGTAGCGTTGTTTCCGCACCGCATACGAGTTTTCGGAAGCAAAGCGCATACAGTCGTCCAAGGTCCATACCGAAAGGGTATCGTTGTTCGCCATAAGCGAGGCCGAAGCGAGGCATCCCGCTACCCAAAGTAAAATCCTGC
>CAZEOJ010000152.1:0-3094 GCA_964513825.1 uncultured Bacteroidaceae bacterium | reverse complement strand
TCCAGCACCGCCTTGGCGAAACCGGCCACTTCCTCCTCCTTCATGCCATAGGTATGGAGCTGGTTCTTCTTGATGAGCTTGCCGAGCAGTTCATCCAAGGCATCGTAGGGATCGCCCGTGGTGCCGAGCAACTGTTGCAGGTAGGCGTTGAGTTCCTTGATGCGGCCGTTGGGGTTCTTCTTGTTGTAGAGGTGGAAGATGGCCGTGTAGAACTGGTAGTTGGCCTCTCCGTGGGGCACGTGGTAGTTGCCGCCGAGAGGATAGCTCAACGCATGGACCGCGCCTACGCCCGTGTTGCCGAAAGCGATGCCGGCGAAGTTGCTGGCCATCAGCATCTCGCCCAGACGTTCGAAACGATAGTCGGGGCCTTTTTCGGCGATACCCTTGAACACGTCGATGATGATGCGCATGGCTTCCTTGCCCAAGGCTTCGGTATAGGGGTTGGATTTGGGCGAAACAAAAGATTCGGTGGCGTGCACCAAAGCGTCGATGGCGCTGCAAGCGTAGAACTTGAAGGGAAGGCCTTTGAGCAGTTCGGGAACCAGAACGGCATCGTCGGCCACGATAGCGTCGTCGGCCAAGCCCATCTTGGTGTGCAGGCTCTTGAGTTCGGCAATGGAGATGTTGGTCACTTCGCTGCCCGTTCCGCAGGTGGTGGGGAGGATGACCAGCTGTTTCTCCTTCTCGATGGGAATCTTACGCAAAAAAGCGTCGGTGACGTTCTCCACGCCTTTCAATACGAACACCTTGCAGATGTCGATGACGGTGCCGCCGCCCACGGCGATCACGCGGTTGTAGGTGTACTTCTTGGCCTCTTTCAGAATGGCGTTCATCATCTCGTCCGAAGGTTCGCCCGCCCCGTATTTCTCCTGGAAGATGAAGTGGCAGGGAAGGTTCAACGCCTTCATGAACGGTTCATAGATAAACTCATTGGTCACCACAAGGTCGTTGGCTCCCAGATTGAATTCCTTGGCGAAGTCGCCGAAGTGCTCGAATTGACTCAAACGAGTCTTTAACTTGAAAAGTTGCATAATATTAATTAGTTTTTAAATCTTTTGCTGTATTCTTCCTCCAACATGGCGCGGAAATCGGGGTGGGCGATGGCGATGAGGCGTTTGGCGCGCTCGCGCAGGCTCGCGCCCTTGAGCTTGGCCACACCGTATTCGGTCACCACATAGTCCACATCGTTGCGCAGGGTGGTCACCGCACCGCCTTGCTTCAAGAAAGGCACGATGCGCGAGGTGGTGCCTTTGGCCGCCGTACTGGGCATGGCCATGATAGAACGACCGCCTTTCGACCACGCGGCGCCCCTTACATAATCCACCTGACCGCCGGTGCCGCTGAACTGCTTCAGCCCCATAGCCTCGCTGGCCACCTGACCCATCAGATCCACCTCGATGCACGAGTTGATGGAAACCAGGTTGTCGTTCTGACTGATCACGCGCGGATCGTTGACCCAATCCACGGGACGCATCTCCACGGCGGGATTGTTGTTGGCGAAGTCGTAGAGTTCCTTGGTACCCATCAGGAACGTGGACACCAACTTGCCGGGCATGAAGTTCTTGCCCTTGCCGTTGATGACGCCCTTGTGCACCAAGTCCACCACGCCGCTCGAAAACATCTCGGTATGGATGCCGAGGTCCTTCTTGTCGCCGAGCGCCATCAGCACCGCGTCGGGAATACCGCCGATGCCGAGCTGGAGGGTGTCGCCGTCTTTCACGATAGAGGCGCAGTTCTTACCGATGGCAATCTCCACATCGGTGATTTTGGCCGGCGGCAATACGGGAATGGGGCCGTCGGTCTCCACGATATAGGTGAGGTCCTTGATGTTCATGAAGTTGTCGCCGGGAATGTAAGGCATGTTGGGATTCATCTCGGCGATGATGACTTTCGAACGGCGGGCGGCGGGCAGCGTATAGTCGCAGGAAATGCCGAAACTGCAGTTGCCATTCTCGTCGGGACGGGAAACCACGCAGACCGTTACGTCGGGTTTGAAATATTCGTCGAACCATGCAGGGACATCCGAGAAATGAATGGGCACGAAGTCACCCCGGTCTTCGGCCACCGCCGCCCGCGAGTTGCCCGCCACAAAATTGGTGACGTGACGGAAATGACCCTCGGTTTCGGGGGTGAGGTGGCAGTCGCTCATAATGGTGAACATGTGGAAAATCTCCACGCCGTGGAGCCGTTCCATCTGCTTGACCATTTCGGCGGGAATCACCTGCGGCGCGCCCGCGGCGTGTCCGAACACCACCTTGTCGTTGTCTTTAATGGCTTTTACCGCTTCTTCGGCAGTAACGAAGTTGCCTTCTTTTCTCCAATCCATGGTATGATGTTTTTATATTATTTCCTTATCGAGAATCGTCCTCCTCAATCACCCTTCCTCTCTTCTTCACTCCTGTTTATCAGCCTTCTGGCCATATCGAGCAAGTCTTCCGAGGTTTCGTTTATCAAATACACACGCCCCACCTCGGGCACTTCCATGCGCAGCGTCTTGTCGATGGTCTCCTCCAACGTTATCTGCGCCGAGGGGCAGGTACGGCAAGCCCCCAGGAAAACAAAACCCACGTCCGTCCCCCGTATCTCCTTAATTTGGAGATCACCGCCGTGGGAAAAAAGAGAAGGACGGATCCGCTCGTCTACGACTTTGCGGACCCGACCTTCGAAACTATTGTCGCCCGTTGAATTATTTCGCGGGCTGGCTGTCTTTGGACACATCGATCTTAGCGATTTTGCGCGCCAATTCTTTCTTGGCCTCCAAATTGCCTTGACGGGCGATGACGATACGCTGCGCCTGGGGCGAACCGGCACCGTGCAGGGATTCGGTGCGGTAACCTACCGCCGCCGTACCCAAGGTGAGGTTTTCGATCAAACGCAATACACGCATACGGTTTTCGGTCGAGGTACCGGTGGCGCCGCGGAAGAATTTCTCCACGTAAGGACCGGTTTCTTTCGAACGGAGGTCTTGCTGCGAAGGCATGGTCACCATCAGACCGCCGGCGATATCTTCGGCCAGACGGGCGATTTCGTAGGGGAAGCGGGTGACGTTCTGCTTGCAGACGTTGGCCAGAAGCAGGTCGATCTGGTAGTTGCC
>CAZEOJ010000151.1:0-3133 GCA_964513825.1 uncultured Bacteroidaceae bacterium | reverse complement strand
CCGGCGTCTACATCGTCTGCATCGCCGGCCAAAACCACAAAGTACTGGTGATGTAATCCGTTCCGTTCTTCAAGGAATGGCCATAAAAAAAGAGGGAGTGCATGTGCATTCCCTCTTTGTGTATAGGCGCCGCGGGGCGCTTAGATTTCCCAGGTGTCGCCACTGTTGAGCAGGTCGTCCACGCAGCGGATTTTGGAGACTTTCTGCGCTTCTTCGATCTGATCTTCGAGCAGCTGGTTGTAGGTCTTGGCGGGAGCCGACCGCAACACACCCATAGCCACGGGAAATTCGGGCAGGTGCATCTTGGCCAGCATCAGATGAATACCGGGATCCTGGCTGTATTGGTCGTGCACCAGCAGGTCGCGTTCGGTAACGCCGTCCTTGCCTATCTCGACCACTTCCAGACGGGTGTTGTTGAGGCGGATACCCTTGTTGCGTTCCTTGCCGAAAATCATCGGCTTTCCGTGTTCCAGAATCAGCTGGGCATCGTCCTTTACATCGCGTCCCGTAATGGCGGCGTGCGCCTTATCGTTGAATATCACACAGTTGTCAAGCACTTCGATCACCGAGCAACCGTCGTGCCGCGCGGCCTCCATCATCACCTGCGTCATAAGCTTGACATTGTTGTCGGGCACGCGGGCAAAGAACGTTCCCTGCGCGCCGATGACCAGTTCACCGGGATTGAAAGGATGTTCTATCGTGCCCATAGGCGAGGTCTTGGTAATGGAGCCCATAGGCGAGGTGGGCGAGAACTGACCTTTGGTGAGACCATATATCTGATTGTTGAACAATACGATATTGAGGTCCATATTGCGGCGTACCACATGGATGAAGTGGTTGCCTCCGATAGCCAGCGAATCTCCGTCGCCCGTGCTTACCCATACGCTCAACGAGGGATTGGCCAGCTTCACGCCCGTCGCTATGGCATTGGCACGTCCGTGGATGCTGTGGAATCCGTAGGTGTTGACGTAATAGGGAAAACGCGAGGAACAGCCGATACCCGAGATGTTCACAAACTTCTCTTTCTTGTAGCCGATTTCGGGAAAGACGTTTTCCATAGCGGCCAGAATGGCGTGCGACCCGCAACCGGGGCACCATTTTACCATTTGGTCGCTCATGAAGTCCTGTTTGGTCAGTTTGACCGGCGATTTTTCTATAGCGATTTTCATTTCTCGTGCGATTTAACCGTCCTACAATAAGCCTTTGAAAGTGTCGACCAGTTCTCCCACCGTAAAGGGAAGACCTTGCATCTTGTTGTATTGCTTGAAATTGAGGTCGTCGAACTTGCCCCGGAGGTAGTTGACGAACTGACCTTCGTTCAATTCGCAGACAATCACTTTCTTGTGTCCGCTCAACACCTCGTGCGTATTGCGGGGGAGCGGGCTGATGTAGTTGAAATGGGCGTGGGCGATGCTCTTGCCCTGGTTTTGCAGAATCTTGACCGCCGAATTGACCGCACCCAAGGTGCCGCCCCAGCTCACCACCAGGACATCGGCCTTGGGGTCGCCGTCCACGGTCTGTTCGGGAATCCTCTCGGCCAGCCGTTCCACCTTCTCGCGGCGCAGCTGCGTCATCAAGGCGTGGTTTTCGGGGTCGGTGGACACATTGCCCGATATATTCTCTTTTTCCAGGCCACCGATGCGGTGACGCAGGCCCTCGGTGCCGGGCAGCGCCCAGCCTCTCACCAAGGTTTTCTCGTCGCGGCGGTAGGGTTTGTAGCCGGGGTCGTTGGCCGCCACGATAGGCGGGTTGATAGCGGGCAGGTCGGCTACTTTGGGAATGCGGAACAGTTGCGAGCCGTTGCCCAGCGAACCGTCGGAAAGGAGGATGCAGGGGGTCATGTTCTCCATAGCCAGCCGTGCCGCTTCGTAAGCGTAGTAGAAGCAGTTGGCGGGCGTGGAGGAGGCGATGATGATGAGCGGAGCCTCGCCGTTGCGTCCGTAGAGGGCCTGCATCAAGTCGGACTGTTCGCTCTTGGTGGGCAGACCCGTGGAGGGGCCGCCGCGCTGCACATCGATTATCACTAAGGGGAGTTCGGTCATCACGGCCAGACCCAAGGCCTCGCTTTTGAGCGAAAGACCGGGGCCCGAGGTGGTGGTGACGGCCATGTTGCCGGCGAAAGCGGCGCCGATAGCCGAGCAGATGCCGGCGATTTCGTCTTCGGCTTGGAAGGCCTTGGCGCCCAAATCGCGGCGTTTCATGATTTCCACGAGGATGTCGGTGGCGGGGGTGATAGGGTAGGAGCCGAGGAACAGGGGGCGTCCCGAGCGTTCGCTCGCCGCCAGAAGTCCCCAGGCGGTGGCCACGTTGCCCGTGATGTTGCGGTAGCGGCCTTTTTCCATTTTGGCCGTGCCGATATGGATGCGCGATTCCACGATTTCGGCCGCGTCGGCATAGTTGTAGCCTGCCTCCATCACTTTCTTGTTGATGGTGACCATTTGCGGCTTCTTGGCGAACTTGGCTTCGAAGAGGTGGATGGTGGACGTCATGTCGCGGTCGAAGATGTAGTAGATCATCCCCAACGCGAACATATTGCGCGTTTTTTCTATGGTCTTGATATCCAGTCCGTCGTCTTCCAGCGCTTTCTTGGAAAGGGTGGTGATGGGCGCGGGAACCACATTGAAGGAGGAGAGGGTTCCGTCGGTGAGCGGGTTGGTCTTGTAGGCGGCCTTCGTCAACGCTTCGTCGGTAAAGGTGTCGGCATCCACAATCACCGTGGCGCCCGTCTTGGCCCATTTGAGGTTGGCTTTGAGGGAGGCGGGGTTCATGGCTACCAATACGTCGCATTGGTCTCCGAAAGTGTTGATGTCGGTGGAGCCCACGTGTACCTGAAAGCCCGAAACGCCGGCAATGGTATTGTGCGGCGCCCGGATTTCGGCGGGATAATCGGGAAAGGTGGACAAGTCCTGACCGGCCAAGGCGGAGGAATTCGAGAACAGCGTGCCGATGAGCTGCATACCGTCGCCCGAGTCGCCCACGAACTTAACCACCACGTCTTGCATTTCCACTTGAGATACGTTCTTAACCATATCGTGATGTTGTTTTATTCAAAAAGCGTGCCCTAAAAAGGCCGACAAAGATACGAATAAACAAAATAAAAATCTTTCTTCGCCTTTGCTTATATTTGCAAGTT
>CAZEOJ010000150.1:0-3152 GCA_964513825.1 uncultured Bacteroidaceae bacterium | reverse complement strand
GACAACCGAGGAACAGACCATGAAAAACGAAAGTCCATCCTATAACATCGCCGTGATTCTGGCGGGAGGAAGCGGAAGCCGCATGGGGGGAGATTTGCCCAAGCAGTTCCTGCCTTTGGGCGGAAAGACGGTCTTGGAACAGGCCGTGGACGCTTTCGAGCAAAACCCCCACATCCACGAGACGGCCATTGTCTGCGCGCCGGCATGGAAAGAGAAAGTGGAGGAAATGACCGAACGCAACCCTTGGCGCAAACTCAAGCAAATCCTGCCCGGCGGCCAAGAACGCTACCATTCCTCTCTCTCGGCCATCAACGCCTATAAAGACCTCCGGGCCAACCTGCTCTTCCACGATGCGGCCCGCCCCTTGGTGAGCCAACGCATCATCGACGACGTATGCGCCGCCCTGCAACACCACCGGGCCGTGGATGTGGCCCTTCCCTGCACCGACACCATCCTGCAGGTGAAAGACGGTTTTATTGAGAGCGTTCCCGACCGCAACCACCTGATGCACAGTCAGACCCCGCAGGCCTTCCGCGTGGAGGTAATCGCCCAAGCCTATCAAAACGCCCTGCAGGACCCGCTTTTCTCCACCACCGACGATTGCGGTGTGGTGCTCCGATACCTTCCCGATGTGCCTGTCTTTATCGTGCCCGGCGAGGAACGCAACCTCAAGCTCACCACGCCCCAGGACCTGCCTGTTTTGGAAAGGCTTATGCGCGGGGATGGGCGTTCTTGTAGGAATTCTTGAGTTTTTCGATGGTGTTGTGCGTGTAGATTTGCGTGGAGGCGAGGGAGGCGTGCCCCAGAAGTTCCTTCACGGCATTGAGGTCGGCGCCGTGGTTGAGCAGATGGGTGGCGAAGGTGTGACGCAGCACGTGGGGGCTGCATTTGGAGAGGTGCGTATAAAGATGTAGACACTCTTTCACAATCTTATAGACGGTGGAGCGCGGCATGGGGCGGCCTTTTTCGGTCACGAAAAAGGCCGCCGGGTCGGACGAGCCCGCCTCGAATTCCGCCGAAGCAGGCAGTTTCCGCCGCAGTTCCCTGTAATGCTCGATTTCGGGAACCAACTGTTCCGATAAAGGTATAATCCGCTCTTTATTGCGCTTTCCCAACACTTTCACGCGCCGCGAAGCCGTATCCACCTTGGCGTCTTCCATACCTATCAACTCCGCCAGACGCACCCCCGTTCCATAGAACATCTCCACAATCAGATAGTTGCGATAGGCGGTAAAATCCTCCCCGTCCACCTCGCGCCGCTCGATGGCCTCCATGCCGCTCTCCTCCACAAACACCGGCAGACGCTTGCCTACCTTGGGAAGCGGCACCCGCAGGGCGGGATTGGAAGCAATCTTCTCGTTCTTGAGGGCGTATTTATAGAAAGTCTTGAGCGAGGAAATCTTGCGGTGGATGCTGCTCCCTGCGAATTTCAACCCGCCCAGATGCACCACATAGGCCCGCACATACAGGGGCGTGGCCTCCAACAGACCGCAGCCATAGGTATCTTTCAGATAGAGTTCAAACTCCTCCAAATCGGAAAGATAGGCCTTGAGCGTGCAGGGCGAATAGCGTTTCTCCGCCTTGATATAGTTGATGAACTGTTCTTTAAAATCCATGAATCCCTCTCAAACGATCTTTCAAAAATACGGAATTTTCGCCTTACCTTTGCCTTCCTTATCGTAAAAATGGAAGAAGTGAGCAAAGACAGAGATATCGAGATCATGGCGCCGGTGGGTTCCTTTCCCGCTTTGCAGGCGGCTGTCCAGGCAGGAGCCGGGGCGGTGTATTTCGGCGTGGGCAAACTCAACATGCGGGCAAGGGCGGCGCTGAACTTTCAGGTGGAGGATCTGGAGGAAATCTGCCGTATCTGCGGCGAGCGCCACATCAAGACCTACCTCACGCTCAACACGGTGATTTACGATGAGGAGATAGAACAGAGCCGGCAGGTGCTGGAGGCGGCCAAGGCGGCGGGCGTATCCGCGGTCATCTCCTCCGATTGGTCGGTCATCGGATACGCCCGCCGCATCGGTCTGGACGTGCATATCTCCACCCAATGCAACATCACCAACATAGAGGCGGTGCGGTTCTACGCCCGATTCGCCGACGTGATGGTGCTGGCGCGCGAACTGAGCCTGTCGCAAGTGGCGGAAATCATCCGTCAGATAGACGGGCAGAACATCTGCGGGCCGTCGGGCAAGAAGGTGCGTATCGAGATTTTCGTGCACGGGGCGTTGTGCATGGCCGTGTCGGGAAAATGCTACCTGAGCCTGGACTACTACAACTCGTCGGCCAACCGGGGCTCGTGCCTGCAACTCTGCCGCCGCCCCTACAAGCTCTCGCAGACCGACGGCGAGAAAGACGTGGAGATAGAGGTGGACAACGACTACCTGCTCTCTCCCAAAGACCTAAAAACCATAGATTTCTTGGATAAAATCCTCGATGCGGGGGTGAGTGTGTTGAAGATAGAGGGGCGCGGTCGCACGGCCGATTATGTAAAGACCGTGACGGGCGTGTATCGGGAAGCGGTGGAGGCATGGCGGGCGGGAACCTACGACCGCGCCCGCATCGAACGCTGGAACAAGGAATTGGAAACCGTCTACAACCGAGGTTTCTGGGGCGGCTACTATCTGGGACAGAAGATGGGCGAATGGGCGCCCAAATACGGTTCGAGCGCCACCACGCGCAAGACCTATATCGGAAAGATAACCAACTTCTTCGACCGCGTTTCGGTGGCCGAACTCAAAGTGGAGGCGGCCAACATCAAGCCTGGCGACCGCTATGTGATTATCGGACACACCACCGGCGTCTACGAGGACACGGTGCGCGAAATCCGCATGGACGACGTTCCCGTGCCCGAAAGCGTGCAGGGCACGTATTGTTCGCTCCGAACCAAAAGCGAGGTGCACCGGGGCGACAAGCTCTACCGCGTGGACAAGGTCTAATCACCCCACCGCCAGCACATAGCGCAGACGCTTGATCTTGCCGTCGGGGCGCAGCAGTTCCACCAAGACCGCATATATCCCCGCGCGCAGCACCCGCCCGCCGTCGTCCACCGCATCATAACGCAGGTTTCCTCCCGCGCCCAGCAACATCTGCCGGCAGAGCTGGCGCACTTTCCTACCCCTCTCGTCATACACCGCCATCGAGCAGAC
>CAZEOJ010000149.1:0-3211 GCA_964513825.1 uncultured Bacteroidaceae bacterium | reverse complement strand
TTTTTAACAATTTTTAACATTTGCGTCAAAAATAACTACCTTCGCGCTCAAAAGAAAAAAACAGCGGGACCCGCCTATGATCAAAGCTATCGGAGAATATTTCCTGCTCTTGCGGAGGGTGCTTCAATCGCCCGGCAACCGCAAGCTGTTCTGGAAACAGGTGATTGACGAAATCTATCATCTGGGCGTGGATTCCATTCCCCTGGTTTCGCTCGTCTCCGTCTTCGTCGGGGCGGCCATCACCATTCAGTTGCAAATCAATATGGATTCGCCCTGGATTCCTATCTATTCGGTAGGATTCGCCACCCGCAAGGCCATCGTCATGGAACTCGCCCCCACTATCATAGGCCTCGTATTGGCCGGAAAAATCGGCTCGCACATCGCCTCCCAGTTAGGCACCATGCGCGTTACCGAACAAATCGACGCCATCGAGGTGATGGGCATGAATTCGGCCTCCTACCTGATTCTGCCCAAAATCATCGCCTGCATGTTGTTCAACCCTATCCTCATCATGCTCAGCATCGTCACCGCCCTGGCCGGCGGCTGGGCGGCAGGCGTGGGCATCATGCACATATCCTCCTACCAGTTCATCTACGGACTGCAAGCGTTTCCCCATAACTTCGACCTGGTGTACGCCATCGTCAAGACCCTCGTCTTCGCCTTCTTCATCAGCAGCATCTCGTCTTTCTACGGCTATACGGTGAAAGGCGGCGCGCTCGAAGTAGGCAAGGCCAGCACCAAAGCCGTGGTGAACAGCAGCATCGCCATCATCCTCTCCAACCTGGTATTGACTCAACTCCTTATGTAAAACAACGCGCCATGATAGAAATCAAGCATCTCTGCAAAGAATTGGGCGGGCGCGAAGTCTTGCACGACATCAACCTCAAACTCGAACCGGGCGTCTGCAATCTGGTTATCGGACAAAGCGGCTCCGGCAAGACCGTGTTGATGAAGACTATGGTAGGTCTGTATGAAGCCGATTCGGGCGAAGTGCTTTTCGACGGCCGCAGTTTCAAACGCGACCGGAACCACGAACAGCTCACCGAAATCCGCCGCGAAATCGGGATGGTCTTTCAAGGAGGGGCGCTTTTCGATTCGCTTCCGGTTTTGGAGAACGTGATGTTTCCCTTGGATATGTTCAGTTCCCTCCCGCGTCGCGCCAAGGTGAGCCGGGCACAGGAGTGTCTGGCGAGGGTGGATCTGAAAGACGCAGGCAAGCTCAGCACCTCCGAACTCAGCGGCGGTATGCGCAAGCGGGTGGCCATCGCACGGGCCATCGCCATGCAACCCCGCTATCTGTTCTGCGACGAACCGAATTCGGGACTCGACCCGCGTACCTCCGAACTCATCGACGCCCTGATTTCCGAAATCACCCAGGAATACGGCATCACCACCGTCATCAACACCCACGATATGAACTCGGTGCTGAAAATCGGCGACACGGTCAACTTCATCTACGAAGGAAAACTCTGGTGGCAGGGCAACGGGCGCACGATCCTGGAAAGCGACAATCCCGAAATCATCCACTTCATGGAGGCTTCCGAACTCACCAAACGCCTCCTGCACAACCACCGAAACCGACGCGAAGCATGAATTTCCTAGACCTTATCATTCTCATCCCCCTGCTGTGGTGCGGATTCAAAGGCGCTAAGAACGGCCTCGTCATGGAATTGGTGTCGCTGCTGGCGTTAGTGGCGGGGATGTATATGTCGTTCAAATTCTCCTATTTAGTGGGCGAATGGTTCTCGATAAACGGCAGACACGCCCAGACAATCTGTTTCGTGCTGATGTTCATCGGCGTTTCCATAGGCGTCTATTTCCTCGGAAAAGTGATAGGAAACTGGGCCAACCGCTCCTCGTTGGGACTGTTCAACCGCATCGGCGGCCTGCTGCTGAGTTTCTGCAAGGTGCTGGCCATATTCAGCATCTTGATTTACTTTTGGAACAAGATAGACCCGCAGGAGGAAATCCTCAAAACCTCCGTGCGCGATTCCTCGCTGTCTTTCCGTTATGTGGAGAAAGCCACCTACCGTTTCTGGCCTATCGTGCGCGGCACCGTGCAGACCGGCGTGGACTGCTTCAAGGGCTTTACCGAAGAATAACGGATTCTATTTCTGTTTCCGCTTCTTGCGGTCGTTGTAGAGTTTCATGCAGATGATGATAGTGCTGCACGTGCCCGTAATGATATTGGTAACGGCCAGCGGCAGGTTCCACATCAGAAAACCGTTCACCACGAAGAACACCGAACCGAGCCCCATGAAAATCCAGGCCGTGAGCGAAAGGTCGTCGGTCTTGCGCGTGCGCATCGTATACAGAGCCTGCGGCATATAGCCCAAAATCATGCAGAGGCTGGCCGCCCAGCCGAAAATTTCCGTCCAAACCGCGGTCGTCATAATCCTAAATCTTTTTTAAAGTTTTCGACCCGTTCCTTCACCTGCGCCTCCTGTTCCTGCAACGTCTTGCCTTGCTGCCAGGCGGCCTTGACGCCGAAATAGAACTTTATCTTGGGCTCGGTGCCCGAGGGACGCACGGTAATCTTGCTTCCCTCCTCGGTAAAGAACTGCAACACATCGCTTCCCGGCAGATTGCCGTAGCCGTTCTCATAGTCGCGCACCTCCACCACTTTCTCGCCGCCAATACACTGCGGCGGCGTGGTGCGGAAAGCCTTCATCATGGCCTTGATCTGCGCGGCGCCGTCCATGCCCTTTTTCGTGACCGACACCAGCGACTCGTTGTAGAAGCCATATTCGGAATAGAGCCGGCTCAAAATATCGATGAAACTTTCGTTGCGGCAGGCCGCGTCGGCGGCCATTTCGGCAATCAGGCAACAGGCAATCACCGCATCTTTGTCACGCACGAAATCGCCCGCCAGATAGCCGTAGCTCTCCTCCCCTCCTCCGATAAACGTCTTCTTGCCTTCGAGCGAACCGATGATTTCGGCGATATACTTGAAGCCCGTGAGCACGTCGAAACACGCCACGCCGTTCTTTTCGGCCATAGCCTTGATGAGTTCGGTGGTGACGATGGTCTTGACCACATATTCCTTGCCGGTGACGCGGCCTGCCGCCTTCCATTGGTTGAGCAGGTAATACACCAAGACGGAGCCGGTCTGGTTGCCGTTGAGCAGGATAAAATCGCCCTTTCCGTCGGCGATGGCCACGCCCACGCGGTCGGCATCGGGGTCGGTGGCGATGACAAGCTGCGCCTGTTC
>CAZEOJ010000148.1:0-3301 GCA_964513825.1 uncultured Bacteroidaceae bacterium | reverse complement strand
GCCCTCGTGCCCGCTCAGGCACAGATTTCCGACAGCACCGTAGCCACTTTCGAAAACCTCACCCTCGAAGCGGAAAGCTATTACTTAGGTGATGATTCGGTGGGCTTCAAGGAATTCCGTAGCGGAGATTTCATTTTCTCCAACACGTACACCTACGACAGCACCTATAAATTCGGCTATTGGAGAGGCTTCGGCTATGCCAACCTCACCTCCTCGCTCTACGACACGGCGGCCTCGGCCTCCTACGACCTCAACACCTTCCGTTGCGCGGCGGGCGCAGGCGCGGAGGAATCGGCCACCTACGCCCTGGCCTATGCCAGCGTTTTCGACCCCGCGGTGGTGAGAACCCTCGATACGACGGGCCAGGTGATTGCCGGTGCGTATTTTGTGAACAACGCCACCGCCGTGAACCGCGCCCTGTATGGCGACGCCTTCGGGGTAAAGCCTTTCGCGCAGGGCGATTTCATGAAAATCCACTGCGTGGGATTTCTCGGCCAGGACTCGGTGGGCGAAACCGACCTCTACCTGATTGACTACCGCAGCAAGAACCCCAACGAACACTACATTCTGCAAGCATGGAAATGGTTTGACCTTTCGGTGCTGGGCAAGGTGAACCGGGTGGAATTCGTGGTGATGAGCAGTCAGAAAAACCAATTCGGCGAACTTTTCCCGCAATATTTCTGCGTGGATGATTTCGGCATCACCGGAACCTCCGAGCCGCAAGAGCCCACCTCCAACCGCTTCTATCAAGAAACCCTGGCGGTGAATCTCTATCCGGTGCCGGCCCGTGAGATTCTTACCCTCGACATCGACCGTAATGATTACAACGTGGAGATTTTTCAACCCTCGGGCCGTCCCGTCAAGACCCTCCGCCACCTCAACGGACAGACGGAGATTTCCGTTTCCGACCTCACCGCCGGCCTGTATCTGCTGCGCATCACCTGCGGCGGCGTCACCCGTACCCTCCGCTTCGTGAAAGCCTGATTTTTGTATCTTTGTGCCTGAACAAAAAACGACAAGTAAAATGAGCAGAGTTTTGATTATCGGAGCCGGGGGCGTGGCCACCGTCGTGGCTCACAAAGTAGCCTCCCATCCCGAAGTTTTCGACGATGTGATGATTGCCTCGCGCACACAGTCCAAATGCGACGCCATCGTAAAATCGCTCGAACAGAGAGGCCTCAAGAAAGCCCAGTGGCAGACCGCGGCCATCGACGCCGACAACGTGCCCCAACTGACCGCGCTGTTGGAGAAATTCAAGCCCGAACTGGTCATCAACGTGGCGCTCCCCTACCAAGACCTGCATATCATGGATGCCTGCCTCGCCGCCGGCGTCCACTATATGGACACGGCCAACTACGAGCCTCTCGACGAAGCCAAATATCAATACAGCTGGCAATGGGCCTACCGCGAACGCTTTGAGAAAGCCGGCCTCACGGCCATCCTCGGCTGCGGCTTCGACCCGGGCGTGACGAGCATCTTTACCGCCTACGCCGCCAAGCACCACTTCGACGAGATGCACTACCTCGACATCGTGGACTGCAACGCCGGCAATCACGGAAAGGCTTTCGCCACCAACTTCAATCCCGAAATCAACATCCGCGAGATTACCCAACGCGGCAAGTTCTGGGAAAACGGCGCCTGGCACGAAACCGACCCGCTGAGCGTGCACCAACCGCTCGACTATCCCCGCATCGGCCCCAAGGAATCCTATCTGATGTATCACGAAGAATTGGAATCGCTCGTGATCAACTTCCCCACCCTCAAACGCGCCCGTTTCTGGATGACTTTCGGACAGGAATACCTTACCCACCTGCGCGTGATTCAGGACATCGGCATGGCACGCATCGATCCCGTGATGTACGAGGGTCGTGAAATCGTGCCCATCCAGTTCCTCAAAGCCGTGCTGCCCAATCCCGCCGAACTCGGCACCCACTACACGGGCTGGACGTCTATCGGCTGCCGCATCCGGGGCATCAAGGACGGCAAGGAGAAGACCTACTACATCTTTAATAATTGCAGCCACGAAGCGGCCTATAAGGAAACGGGAACGCAGGGTGTAAGCTACACCACGGGCGTGCCTGCCACGGTGGGCGCGATGATGTTGCTCAAAGGCATCTGGAAGAAACCGGGTGTATATAACGTGGAAGAATTCGACCCCGATCCGTTCCTCAAAGAACTTGGCCCCAACGGCCTGCCGTGGGAAGAAATCATCGACGGCAACTTGGAGTTGTAAACAAAAAAGCTGTAAACAAAATAAGGCGGATTTCCTATCGGAATCCGCCTTATTTATTTAAGAAAAAATTTTTTAGATGCGGTCGTTGCTCCCCAAAACGTTGATGATTTTGTGGATGTAGAGTTTCTTGAGGCAGTCGCGGGCGGGGCCGAGATACTTGCGGGGGTCGAACTCCGAAGGTTTGGTGGCGAAGACCTCGCGGATGGCGGCGGTCATGGCGATACGGCCGTCGCTGTCGATATTGATCTTGCATACCGCCGAGGTAGCCGCTTCGCGCAACTGTTCTTCGGGAATGCCCACGGCGTCTTTCATGGCGCCTCCGTATTTGTTGATGACCGCCACCAGATCCTGAGGCACGCTGCTGGAACCGTGCAAGACGATGGGGAAGCCGGGAATGCGTTTCTCCACTTCTTTGAGGATATCGAAACGCAAGGGGGGCGGAACCAGGATGCCCTGCGCGTTGCGGGTGCATTGTTCGGGCTTGAACTTGTTGGCGCCGTGTGAGGTGCCTATCGAGATAGCCAGCGAGTCCACGCCGGTTTTCTTTACAAAGTCCTCCACTTCTTCGGGTCGGGTGTAGGTATGGGTCTCGGCCTGCACTTCGTCTTCGATACCGGCCAACACACCGAGCTCGCCTTCTACCGTAACGTCGTATTTATGCGCGTATTCCACCACGCGACGGGTCTGCTCCACGTTCTCTTCGTAAGGCAGCGAGGATCCGTCTATCATCACCGACGAAAAGCCGTATTCGATGCAGCTTTGGCAGGTCTCGAAACTGTCGCCGTGGTCCAGGTGAAGCACGATAGGCACGTTCACGCCCAATTCCTTGGCGTATTCCACCGCGCCTTGCGCCATATAGCGGAGCAGGGTCTGGTTGGCGTACTGGCGGGCGCCGCGCGACACTTGCAGGATAACGGGGGAATGGGTTTCGGCGCAGGCTTGCACGATGGCCTGCAATTGTTCCATATTGTTGAAGTTGAAAGCGGGGATGGCATAGTGGCCTTCCATAGCCTTCTTAAAAATCTCACGGCTATTTACCAAGCCTAAGTCTTTGTAGTTTATCATATT
>CAZEOJ010000147.1:2026-3305 GCA_964513825.1 uncultured Bacteroidaceae bacterium | reverse complement strand
CCTGCGGAGCTATCGGGATTATTTTTTAATTTCGCACGGAAAATCAGCCCTATAAACATTTGCCATGACGAACACGGATTTTAAGCTGAACCTGACCCGACCGCTGTGTGTCTTTGACCTGGAAACCACAGGCTTGACCATCGGACGCGACCGCATTGTGGAAATCGCCGTCATCAAGGTGATGCCCGACGGCTCCGAAAACCGCCTGCACCTCTACATAGACCCCGAAATGGAGATTCCCAAGGAAAGCTCGGATCTCCACGGCCTCACCAACGCCCGTCTCAAAGAATTGGGAGCAAAGCCGTTGGCCGAATGCGCCGCCCAAATCACGGACTTTATCGGAAACAGCGACCTGGCGGGCTACAACTCCAACAAATTCGACATTCCTTTCTTGGTGGAGGAACTCAAACGGGCGGGCTTCGATTTCGATATGGAAAACCGCTACACGATCGACGTGCAGAACATCTTTCACAAAATGGAATCGCGCACGCTGGCCGCCGCCTATAAATTCTACGTGGACCCCGACGGCTTCGAGAACCAGCATACGGCCATGTGCGACACCGCCGCCACGCTGCAAGTGCTCCGCGCGCAGATTGTGCATTACGCCGATACGGAATACACCGACAAGGCGGGCCACGTGAGCAAGCCCGTCACCAACAATGTGGCCGAATTGGCCGCCTTCTCCACGATCCGCAAGACCGCCGACCTGGCCGGACGCATCGGCTACGACGAACAAGGCCGCGAAGTCCTCAATTTCGGCCAGCACAAGGGAAAGCCCCTGCGCGAGTTCTTCCGCACGCCCGCAGGACGCAACTACCTGGACTGGGTGCTGAACGCCGATTTTCCGCAGAACACCAAGGATGTGATGTTGAAAATCTTTAACGAGGAGAGCGAAAAGATGAGGACTTTCGAACCCGCGCCGAAACTGGACAAACCCAAGACCAAGGCCGAGAAGCTCGACGAACTGAAAAAGAAATTCTCGCCCGGTCTGTTCGATTGATTTTCAAGGCACAGCAACTATGGAGCGTAAGGAAATCCTTTTAGGAAAATCGCTTGTGGAGCTGCAACAACTCTGCGCCGAACTCGGTTTTCCCAAATTCGCCGCCAAGCAGATCGCCCTTTGGCTGTATGGCAAGAAAGTACGCAGCCTCGATGCGATGACCGACCTTTCGGCCAAAAACCGCCTTCTGTTGGCCGAACACGCCGAGATAGGCTGTGCGGAGCCTTTGTCGAGCCAGACCTCGCAGGACGGCACACGCAAGTTTCTCTTCGCCACCGC
>CAZEOJ010000147.1:0-1926 GCA_964513825.1 uncultured Bacteroidaceae bacterium | reverse complement strand
GGGCGGAACTGATGCCTATGGAGAAAGCCTATCCCGTGGCCGAGGCGGTAGACCTGCTGCGCCGTTACGATTGGCACGGGCAACGCCGCGTGTCGTTCGAATATATCCTGATGAAAGACTACAACGACAGCCCGCTACATGCCAAGGCCGTGGCGAGACTGCTGCGCGGACTGACATGCAGGGTCAATCTGATTGCGTATCACGAAGTTCCGGGAAAGCCGTTCCGCAAGACCAGTCCCGAACGCACGGCAAGATTTCAGGAAATCTTGCAGGAAAGCGGCATCATCTGCACCCTGCGCAGGTCGCGGGGCGAGGATATCATGGCCGCCTGCGGACTGTTGGCGAAGACGGGCGAAACGGCGGGCCGTTAAAGCAGACCTTTGAGATAGTCCTGCGTCTTCTCTTCCGAATCGATATTGAGTTTCTTGCGGATTTTATAGATGGAGGTCTCGACCGTGCGCACCGAGCGGTTGGTGAGTTCGGCCGCCTCTTTCGCGCTCATGCCCATCGCCAGCAAGGCGCAGAGACGCAGTTCGTAGGGAAGCATGGGCTCGTCGGACGCCTTTTCGAGCCGCGTCCAGAATGCGGGATTGACCTTGTCGAAACAAGCCTTGTATTCGTCCCACAGATTCTTGGCGTCCAAAAGGCTCACCGCCCTCATCATCTCGGATATTTTCTCCTTGCGCGAAGCCTCGGTCTTGGCCGTGGAGAGCTTTTTCAAGCCCTCGCTCAACGTGAGCAGAAGTTCGTGGCTTTTGAGCAACAGCAGGCGTTCGTCGTTGTCGAAAGCCGGGGTCTGCGGGGCTTCACGGACGGGTTCCGGGGCGGCGGGTCTTACGGCGGGCCGCTCCTGGGTAGCGGGCCGTGCCACAGGCCTTTCCTGCGCGGCGGGTGTGGGGTCGCCCATCTCTCCCTGCGAGAAGTCCTGCAACGGCATAAAGGTGTGGCCGGGATTCACAGGTTTGACGACATGCGAGACGGTGTTCTGCGGCAGAGAGGCGTCCTGCGGCGAAGCGGGTCTTATCGGATCCCAACTGGTGAGCGGCGCCACGGGACGGGCGGTAATCACCCTGTCCTCGGGGTCGGGCGAAAGACGCTGGATATTGAAGTCCTGGGCGGGCAGAGGTTTCTGCACGGTCGGGCGGGGCTGGACGGGACGGGGTCTCTCCACGGCCCGCTCAAAATCCAAAGGCAGGTCGTCTATGCTGTGCACCGTGGTCGGGACGGGCTGGCAGCCGTAAGCGCCCTTGCCCGAGGCCGGACGCCTCCGACGCGTGCAGGTAAGCAACAGGATGATACCCGTCAACATCAACAATCCACATACACCCACCAAGCCGAACCACAAAAAATCGTTTTCCATATCGCGTCTTTCTAAATTATTCCGACAAATCTTCGTTCAGAAGCGCCTCGATTTCTTCGGGCGCGGCCTTGCGCACGGCCAGTACCTTGCCCTTGAAATGCAGGGTCTCGCCGGCCAGAGGATGATTGAAGTCGAGCGTTATCTTGCCGTTTTCGTTCTTCAATACCAAGGCCTTGTATTCCTTTTCCTCCATATCGACGATAGGCACGATATCGCCCTCTTTCAAAGAAGGTTCCTCGCCCTCCGGCACCTGCGCCAGCAGTTCGCCCTGCGGCACGGTCACCAGTTTCTCGTCGTCATAATCGCCATAGGCCCGGTCGGGTTCGATAATCATCTCGAAACCGTCCCCCGCCTGCAAGCCTTGCAGATTCTCCTCGATGATCTCGAGCATGAAATCGTGCCCCATCAACACCTCCTCCGGCTCCTCCTCCGTGATTCTCTCGACGATATCGCCCTTGGCATTGTCGTAGCGCAACGTATAGGCCAATTTGACCATCGTGTCCTTTCCTATCTTCATATCCTTGATTCTCTATCGGGCAAAGGTAAGATTTTTTCCTTAGCGCACC
>CAZEOJ010000146.1:0-3356 GCA_964513825.1 uncultured Bacteroidaceae bacterium | reverse complement strand
CCCATGCCGCAGACCCGTTTCGTGTTGCAGAAAGCCTTGGAACTGAACCTCAAACCTATCGTGGTGGTCAACAAGGTCGACAAACCCAACTGCGACCCCGAGCTGACGCAGGAAAAGGTGTTCGATTTGATGTTCAGCCTCGGCGCCACCGAAGAACAGTTGGACTTCCCCACCGCTTTCGGCTCGTCGAAAGTGGGCTGGATGGGGGAGGACTGGAAGAAACCCACCGAAGACGTCTCCTATCTCTTGGATCTCATCATCAAACATATACCCGCCCCGAAAGTGGAGCAGGGTAGCACGCAGATGATGGTCACCTCGCTCGACTACTCCTCTTATATAGGACGTATCGCCGTGGGGCGTCTGCATCGCGGCACCTTGCAGGCAGGGCAGAACATCAGTCTGGTGAAGCGCGACGGCAGCGTTCAGAAGCAGAAAATCAAGGAACTCTATGTGTTCGAGGGCTTGGGCAAGGAAAAGGTGAAAGAGCCCGTGGAGGCGGGCGAAATCTGTGCGGTGATGGGTTTGGAGGGCTTTGAAATCGGCGATACGGTGGCCGACTTCGAGAATCCCGAGGCGATGAAGCCTATCTCGGTGGACGAGCCTACGATGAGTATGCTTTTCACCATCAACAACTCGCCTTTCTTCGGCAAGGACGGCAAATACGTCACCTCGCGCCACCTGCGCGAACGCTTGGATAAGGAACTCGAAAAGAACCTGGCTCTGCGTGTGGAGGAAACCGGCTCGCCCGACACGCTGTTGGTCTACGGGCGCGGCATCCTGCACCTGTCGGTGCTGATAGAGACCATGCGCCGCGAGGGATATGAACTGCAAGTGGGGCAGCCGCAGGTCATCATCAAGGAAATCGACGGGCAGAAGTGCGAGCCTATGGAGGAACTTACGATTGTGGTGCCCGAGGAATTTTCGGGAAAGGCCATCGAGATGGCCACCCAGCGCAAGGGCGAGATCAAGTCGATAGAATCGCAGTCCGACCGCACGCACATCATCTTCTCGATACCCGCCCGCGGTATGATAGGTCTGCGCAACAACGTGCTCACCGCCACCGAGGGCGAGGCCGTCATGGCCAGCCGTTTCGACGGATTCGCGCCTTGGAAGGGCGAAATCGGCCTGCGCCGCAACGGAGCCTTGGTGGTCATGGAAACCGGTACGGCCTATGCCTACGCCATCGACAAGCTGCAAGACCGGGGCACCTTCTTCATCGACCCCAACGAAGAAGTGTATGCCGGACAGGTCATCGGCGAGCACATCCGATTGGACGACCTTGTGATAAATGTCTGCAAGAGCAAGAAACTCACCAATATGCGTGCTTCCGGCGCCGACGAGGCCACCCATATCGCGCCCGCCAAAAAAATGTCGCTGGAAGAGTTCATGGAATACATCGGCCCGGACGAATATCTCGAAGTGACGCCCCAACACCTGCGTCTGCGCAAGATCATCTTGGACGAGAACGAGCGCAAACGTCAGGCCAAACGTGCCGAAAACGCCGAATAAGCAAGCTATGGAAAACAGCCGCCGCAAGCCCGATTGGCTCAAGATAAGGTTGCCGATGGGCGAGTTGTCTAAAAAAGTGCAGGACACCATCCGCGACAACGGCCTGCATACCATCTGCACCAGCGGACGTTGCCCCAACCAGGGCGAATGCTGGGGGTGCGGCACGGCCACGCTCATGATAGGCGGCGACATCTGCACGCGCGCCTGCCGCTTCTGCAACGTCACCACGGGCAGACCGCTGCCCCTCGACCCCGACGAACCGCGCCATGTGGCCGAGTCGGTGCATACGTTAGGCCTTAAACATGTGGTACTGACCTCGGTAGACCGCGACGATCTGCCCGACCTCGGCGCCGGCCATTGGGCGGAGGTGATACGCGCGGTCAAGACGCTCAATCCCGCCACAACCTTGGAGGTGCTGATACCCGACTTCCAGTCGCGGAACGAGTTGGTGCAGAAGGTGATGGACGAAAGCCCCGACGTGATTTCGCACAATCTCGAAACGGTGCGCCGCCTCACGCCCTCGGTACGCAGCCGCGCCACCTACGAAGGTTCGCTGGCGGTCTTGAAGCAGGTGGCTTCGGGCGGCATCACGGCCAAGAGCGGCATCATGCTGGGCCTGGGCGAGACGCGCGAGGAGATTCTGCAAGTGATGGACGATTTGCTGGCGGTGGGGTGCAGCGTGATGACGATAGGGCAATATCTCCAACCCACCAGGCAGAATATCGAGGTGAAAGAATACGTCACGCCCGAGACTTTTGCCGAATACAAGCGCATCGGCCTCGAAAAAGGTTTCCGTTTTGTGGAGAGCGGCCCTCTTGTGCGCTCCAGCTACCATGCCGAAAGGCACGTGTGACCTGCGGCCTCACAGTCTAAATGAAATCCAGCCCGAAGACCGTGGCGAAGCGCGCTTGCACGATGTCGCAGGCTTGGGAGAAATCGATTTCCCTCCCCAATTCTTTTTGAAGCGAAGTGACGCCTTTGTCGGTGAAGCCGCAGGGGTTTATCAGATTGAAATACGATAAGTCGGTATTGACGTTGAGGGCGAAGCCGTGCATGGTGACCGAGCGCGAGCATTTTACGCCTATGGCGCATATCTTGCGGGCGCGGGGAGAGTGGGGGTCGAGCCAGACGCCGGTGGCGCCGGCCAGTCTTTCGCCTTTTATGCCGTATTCGGAAAGGGTCTGTATGATGACTTCCTCGATGCCGTCCACATAGGCTTTCACGCCCAAGTGCAGTTCTTCGAGATTGAAGACCGGATAGCCCACCAGTTGGCCGGGCCCGTGGTAGGTGACGTCGCCGCCGCGGTCCACATGGATGAATTCGGCCTGCTTGGCGGCCAGCACCGCGGCGCCGGCCAGCATATTGCTGTCCTTGCCGCTCCTGCCTATCGTGTAGACAGGTTCGTGTTCGACAAAGAAAAGGTGGTTGAGGCCGGTTTGTCCTTGCAGTTTGGCCTGCTTGACGGCCTCCAAGGTCTCTTCCTGCCGTTGCCACACCTCCCGGTAGGGCCGTCTTCCTAAGTTTTCGAATGTACAGGCTATCATCTTTATCCTCCCGACATACGGGCGTAAAAAAAACGGAAACCTGTGCGATTTCCGTTTCAAGTTGCCCTACCAGGGGTCGAACCTGGAGACTTCAGATCCAGAATCTGACGTGTTGCCAATTACACCATAGGGCAGTCTCTTTCTCTCGAAGAGGGGTGCAAAGATATAAAAAAAATGAAAAGTGGGGCGCATCCGCGCCCCACTTTTTTTATTAACCCCACATTTCTTCGTCCGAAGGAATACGGATTCTTTCGCACAGAGGCGCGATGCGGGTGGTGTTGAGCAGGTGCTTGTAGGTAAAGT
>CAZEOJ010000145.1:0-3431 GCA_964513825.1 uncultured Bacteroidaceae bacterium | reverse complement strand
AAATTACAGATATTTTTCGATTTCCTGCCGGCTTATCGGGCCGGGGCAGAGTATCAGAAGACGCTCGATGACGTTGCGCAGCTGCCGGATATTGCCCTCCCAAGGCTGCGTCTGCAGGCAGAGCAACGCATCCTCGGTAATCTTGACGGCAGGTTTTCCCATAGAAGCGGAAATCTGCCCGATAAAATAGTTCACCAACAGCGGAATGTCCGCCACATGCCCGCGCAAAGGCGGCACCTTGATGACGATGACGCTCAGCCGGTGGTAAAGGTCCTCGCGGAAACGGCCCGCGGCGATTTCGGCCGGCAAGTCCTTGTTGGTGGCGGCGATGACCCGCGCGTTGACCTCGATGGCTTTCTCGCCCCCCACCCGCATGATGGTCTTCTCCTGCAAGGCACGCAACACCTTGGCTTGGGCGGCCAGGCTCATGTCGCCGATCTCGTCCAAAAACAACGTGCCGTCCTGCGCCTGCTCGAAACTGCCCTTGCGCTGCTTCACCGCCGAGGTGAACGAACCCTTTTCGTGCCCGAAAAGCTCGCTTTCGATAAGTTCCGAAGGAATGGCGGCGCAGTTCACCTCCACAAAAGGCCCGTTAGCCACACGGCTGCCGCGATGAATGCGGCGGGCGATGAGTTCCTTGCCCGTGCCGTTCTCGCCCGTTATCAGAACACGGGCGTCGGTGGGCGCCACCTTGTCGGCCATTTCCAACGCCAGGCCGAAATCGCCGGCATCGCCCACAATGCGGTATTTCTCTTCCACCTGCCGTTGCAGATGCTGCGTCTTGGCCACCAAATGCCCGCGTTCCAAGGCATTCTTGAGCGACACCAGGATACGGTTCAGGTCCAACGGCTTCTCGATGAAATCGAACGCGCCTTTCTTGATGCAGTCCACCGCCGTCTCTATGTCGCCGTGGCCGGACACCATGATAAACGGAACCGCTTGCAGGGGCAGCGCCTTTTCCAGCAACTCCACCCCGTCCATGCCCGGCATCTTGATATCGCAGAAAACCGCCCCGTAGGTGTTCTTCTGCAAGAGCGCGAGGGCTTTCTTGCCGTCGGGAGCCTCGTCCACCGTGCAACCCTCGTACTCGAAGATTTCACGCAGGCTTCCGCGTATCAAAGCTTCGTCGTCCACCACCAGCAGGCGGCATCCTTTCATTTCCATGTCGGCAGCATTTATCGGGTCAACCTTACGACTTATAGCGTATCCACTTCCAAAGCTCCTTGTAGCTGCCTTTCTTGCCGTACATGAGGATACCCACGCGATAGATACGCGAGGCCACCCAAATGGACGCGATGAATCCCAACACGAGAAGCCCTATCGAAAGCGCCAGTTCCCACGCGGGAACGCCGAACGGAATACGCGCCAGCATCACGATAGGCGAGGTGAACGGAATCATCGAACCCCAAAAGGCCAGCGGGCCCGAAGGATTCTGCAAGACATTGGAGGTGATGATGAGGGCCACGATCAAAGGCACCGTGATGGGCAGCATGAACTGGGAAGCGTCTTCTTCCTTTTCCACGGCCGAACCCACGGCGGCGAACAAAGAAGCATACAGGAGGTATCCGCCCAGGAAATAGACGAGGAAGAACAGCACCAGCTGCTTGATATGCAGGCTCGCCACAATCGCCTGAAAATCCACCATCATTTCCTGAAATTCGTTCATCGGCATCATCTCGGCCGGCATACCGCTCTGCGCGGCGGCCAACTGGGCGGCATCCACACCGCCGCCGGCAAACATTCCCACCACCAGCATCAGTATCAAGGAGAGCACGATCCATACCAGGAACTGCGTCAGGCAGACCAGCACCAGCCCTATCACCTTGCCCATGAGCAACTGCATGGGCTTTACCGAAGAAATCATGACCTCGATGATGCGGCTCGACTTCTCTTCGATGACCCCGGCCATGATCATGTTGCCGAACATAAAGATGAACATATAGATAAGGAATCCCAACACATACGCTATCACCGTCTTGACTTCGGTGTAGGAACGCTCGCCGGTCTTGCGGTTCTGCGAAACGATATCGGCCTTGGCGTTGTTGATGTAGGTAAAGGTTTCCTGGTCTATGTCGCTTTCCCTTTGCAGCAGCTCCATGCGCAGACGGGTCTCGGCCATTTTCTCGATCTTGGAGAGTTTGGTGACCGAAGGTTCCGTCTTTTCGTAGAACAGCTTGATGTTTTGGCGGTTGCTGTCCTGCGAGCCCGGATAGAGCCACAGCAATACATCGTATTCGCCCTCGCGCATACCGGCAAAGGCCGCCGCCGTGTCCTGCACATATTTAAAAGTGTCGTCGCCCTCGCTCTCGAACGAATCGGCATACAGCCCCGTTTCATCCACCACGGCGAAGACGGTCTTGCTGCCGCCGATGGTGGCTATCAAGGCCGAAGAGAACACCAAGGCCACCATCAGCACCGGCACGAGAATGGTGGCTACCAAAAAGCTCTTTTTCTTGACCCTCGTCATATACTCCCTTTGGAGTACGACCAACGTATTATTTTTCATTTGCTTCGGCGTTTTTAACGGTTTGGATGAAAATATCGTTCATACCGGGGAGTTTTTCCGAAAACTCTTTCACATCCCCGTACTTCATCAGAGCCTGCAAGACGGTGTTGCCCGTATCGCCCTGCGGCAGACGAATTTTTAGGTCGTACAGACCCGGCGTGTCGCGGCGCTCGCAGCCGAGCACTTCCAGTTCCGAACGCAAGGCGGACACCTTTTCTTCCTCGCTCTTCAAGGATACGTGATACACATTGCCGCTGAACTGGCGGCGTATGTCCTCCACCTTGCCGTCCAGCACTTTCCTGGATTTGTTGATGAGCGCGATCTCGTCGCAGATTTCCTCCACCGAAGCCATGTTGTGGGTGGAGAAGATAACCGTGGAGCCTTCTTTGCGCAGGTTCAGAATCTCGTCTTTGAGCAGCTGGGCGTTGAGCGGGTCGAATCCGCTGAAAGGCTCGTCGAAAATCAACAGTTTGGGGCGGTGCAGCACGGTCACCACAAACTGTATCTTCTGCTGCATCCCCTTGGAGAGTTCCATGACCTTCTTGTTCCACCAGGAATCGATGCCGAATTTCTCGAACCATTGGTGCAGGCGCGCGGCGGCTTCCTTGCGGCTGAGCCCTTTGAGCTGCGCCAGATACATGGCCTGGTCGCCCACCTTCATATTGCGGTAGAGCCCGCGTTCTTCGGGCAGGTAGCCCACCTGATAGATATGGTGCTGCGCCAGTTTCTCGCCGTTGAGCAGCACGATGCCTTCGTCGGGCGCGGTAATCTGGTTGATGATGCGTATCAAGGTGGTTTTTCCCGCGCCGTTAGGCCCGAGAAGCCCGAAGATGCAGCCTTCGGGTATCCGGATGCTTACATGATCCAAGGCCGTGTACGAGCCGTAACGCTTCACCACGCCTTGGGTTTCCAACAAATAGTTCAT
>CAZEOJ010000144.1:0-3455 GCA_964513825.1 uncultured Bacteroidaceae bacterium | reverse complement strand
TGTAATCGATAAAGTTATAAGGATTCATCATCCCGATAGCCACCGACGCGATCAACGCCACACTCACCAACTTGAAGCCCTGTATCACCGCACCCACCACCGCATCGCCCCGATGCCGGAGCAGGTACGACAACCCCACCCACACCAAGAACACCGAAGGCAGACACACCGCCAGACTGGCCGTCAGCGAACCCAAGATTCCGAGAAACACATTCTGTTGCAAGGCGTAGGAAGCATGATAGCCCACATACGTGGCCGCGTTGATGCAGATAGGCCCCGGCGTGGTCTGACTCAGCGCCACGATGTCGGCAAAACCCTGCGGGTCGAGCCACGCATGTTTCTCCACCACATCGTGCTGCATGAGCGAAAGCATGGCGTAGCCCCCCCCGAACCCCAGCAGGCCCTGCTTGAAGAACACCCAGAAAAGTTGCAGGTACAGGACTATCATACCGCCCGCCTCCTTTCTTTAAGGTATCCGTAGAAGGCACCGCCCGCGCCCGCCGCCACAATCACATAGACCGGCGAGACGTGCAGCACGCAGACCAGCACCACCGCGGCCAAGGGCAGGTAGAAGTTTTTGAGCGTGACGCCCGACTTCTTCACCATTTGCAGGGCGGGGGAGAGGATAAGGGCCACCACGCAAGGACGGACACCCTTGAAACAAGCCTCCACGATAGCGTTCCCTTTCCATTTCCGGGCAAAGACCGCCAAGGCGAGGACAATGACGATAGACGGCAGAATGGCGCCGAAAGCCGCCGCCAGACTCCCTTTTCTGCCGTGCAGACGCTTGCCCACGCTCAACGCCATGTTGACGGCGAAGATACCGGGCAGGCTTTGCAGGAGGGCGATCATCTCCACAAACTCGTCCTCGGGCATCCATTTGCGCTGCACCACGATAATCTGCCGTACCATAGCGAGCATGGCATACCCGCCCCCGATCGTGAATAGTCCGATTTTGAAGAAAGTGGCGAAAAGCCCCGTTATCGTCGGTGGACGCTGCACGACAGACCTTATTGCGCCACCTGCGTTTCGGTGTTCTGTTCCTTGGAACCGCCCTTGTTCAGACTTCTGCCCCCTTCGGCAAAAGGACTCACCAAACCGAAATCCTGTTGCGCATAGTGCTTGTCGCGCATCTCTTCCTCGCTCAGCCCCTTCACCCACTTGTCCAGGAAGCGGAAGAAACGCCTTTGCCACAGCACCCCGTTCTGCGGTTGCAGCACCCAGTGGTTCTCGTCGGGGAAGATGAGCAGTTCGGCGGGAAGACCGCGCATGATAGCCGCGTTGAAGGCCGCCATGCCCTGCGAGGCCACGATACGGTAATCCAACTCACCGTGTATCACAAAGATAGGCGCATCCCATTTATCGACAAAAAGGTGGGGCGATTCGGCATAGGCCTTCTTCACCTTGGGATCCTTGTCCCAATAGGCACCCCCTAAATCCCAGTGGTCGAACCACATCTCCTCGGTTTCGAGGCATTGCTGGTCGAAGTTGAACATACCGTCGTGGGCGATGAACGCCTTGAAGCGTTTGTTGTGGTGACCGGCCAGCCAATAGACCGAGAATCCTCCGTAACTGGCTCCCACACAGCCTAATTTATCTTTATCCACATAGGGCTCGGCGCTCACCTCGTCGATCGCGGTGAGATAGTCGCGCATGTTCTGACCGCCGTAATCGCCGCTGATCTGTTCGAGCCACTCCATGCCGAAGCCGGGCAGCCCGCGCCGGTTGGGCGCCACCACGATATAGCCGTTGGCGGCCATAATCTGCATGTTCCAACGGTAGCTCCAGAACTGGCTTACCGTGCTTTGGGGGCCGCCCTGACAGTAGAGCAGGGCAGGGTATTTCTTATTGGGGTCGAAATGAGGCGGGTAGATGACCCAGGTAAGCATCTGCTTGTGGTCGGTGGTGGTCATCCAGCGGCCCTCCACCTCGGCGATATGCAGCTGTTCGAGAATATCGCTGTTGATGAACGAAACCTGCGTCTGTTCGCAGAATCCGTTCTCGTCGCGTTGGGCGAGGTCGATGCTGTATATCTCGTCGGGGGCGGACATCGACATCCTCACACCGAGCAGTTTGTCCTTGCCGGCCACGGCCACGGCATGATAGTCGTGCACGCCGGCGGTGAGGCAACGGATGGCCTCGGGGGTGCCGCCCAGGAAACCGGCGGCACCGCTGGTCTTCTGCGCGTTGACCGCATACTTGGCGGTCTGCTCCACATCCAGGGCGTAGATTTGGGTCAAGGCATGTTGCACACTTATAAAATAGAGGGTTTTGGAATCTTCGCTCCATACATAGTTCGTGGCGAACTGGTCGAAATCGTAGGAAGCGTCGATACGGTTTCCGTTCTGCATGTCGAGCAGGATGATACGGATGCGGTCGGATTCGTAGCCGTCGCGTTCCATGCTTTCCCAGGCCAGCCAACGCCCGTCGGGGCTGAATACGGGATTCCAGTCGTAGCCCATGTTCCCCTCGCTGACATTGTGGCGCACGCGGTTCGCCACATCGTAGAGGAAAACATCGCTGTTGGTCGAGAAAGCGTATTCGCGGCCGGTGCTCTCCTTGGTCACGAAGGCAAGATGCTGTCCGTCGGGGCTCCAATCGAACTGCTCGATGCCGCCGAAAGGACTCAACGGACATTCAAAGGGTTCGTTTTCAAGAATATCCACGGGCTGCGAAGCGGCGCACAGACGGAGTTTGCCGTCCAGACCGCCCGAAAGTTCGCTGATGAAGACATGGGAAATGGTGGTTTTCCAATGATCCCAATGGCGGTAGTTCAAATCGTTGAACACCATGCCGCTCGACTTGTCCATATCCGCGTAGAGGTCTTGGGCGGCGGGCAGCACCTGCACCTGACGGATAAAGGCGATGCGGCTCTTGTCGGGGCTGAGCTTGAAGCCCTCCATGCCGCCCTCGATACGGGTAAGCTGCACGGGTTTGAGTTTTTTCCATGCCGGGGCGATTTCGCGTCCTTCGGCCTGCATCCCCATTACCTTGGTCAGATCCAGTCCGTAGAGCTGCATACCGTCCTTGCCGTTGGCGAGGTAGGCCACCGTATGCTCGTCGAGCCAGACGAGGTTGTATTCACTGCCGGCCGTGCGGGTAATCTGACGCACGTTTCTTCCGTCTATATCAGAGAGATAGAGATCGGTATTGCCTTTGTTCTCCTCCACGCTGTAATAGCGCACCGAATAGGCGATGTGTCGGTTGTCGGGGCTCACGGCCACTTCGCCGAGCCGTCCCATAGCCCAAAGGATTTCGGGGGTGAGGATGCCGTCTTTCACCTCCACCTTCTGTTTTCCGATAATAGCTTGCGAATCTTTTTCTTGTGTGCCGCAGCCGCCCAGCAACAGACTCAGGCCGAGCAGACATGCCACCCTGCATTTCTTCATCATATCCTTGTTTTTTAATTATTTCTCTTCCTGCAAATACTTTTGTTTGGTATCCTTGGCGATGAT
>CAZEOJ010000143.1:0-3472 GCA_964513825.1 uncultured Bacteroidaceae bacterium | reverse complement strand
CCTTGTATATAAGGTGGATTTTTGTTAAATTTGCGCTCCTTTTTGGGCTTGTATGTAAAGCGGCTCAAAATGTGGGATTTAGTATTGATTAAACAAAATTCAGTATAGAAAATGGCTATTATCGCTAAAATCAGGAAGCATGCCGGTCTGGCCGTGGGGCTTATCGGCATTGCCATTGTGGGATTTGTGGTTCAGGACGCCTTCGGCAGACGGGGGCAGAGCGCGCCTCCCTTGGCCGTCATCAACGGCGAAACGGTGTCTTACAGTCTGTTTGCCGAACAGGTGGATCAGATTACCGAACAATACAAACGCGCCCAGGGGGCCGATGTGAGGATTTCGGAAGAGGATATGAACCAAATCCGCTCTATGGCCTGGCAACGGATTCTGGGCGATTATCTGATGAACGAGGCTTGCGCGAAGGTGGGTCTTTCCGTGAGCGCGGACGAGATGAACGACATGTACTACGGGCAGTTCATCAGCCGCTACCTCTACCCCTACTTCACCAACCCGCAGACCGGCGAATACGACCGTATGCAGGTGATGAACATCATCAACAACTTCGACCAGCTCTCCGAACAGGACCAGGCTTCCTTGCTCGACTTGGAGAAGGTGATCAAGAACGAGCGCCTCAAAGAGAAATACTACGTGCTGGTGTCGCAGTCGTACTACATGCCCAAGGCTTTGGCCGCGGCCGAACTTGCGTTGCAGGCTCCGGTCTACACGGCCCGCTATGTGGAGCTGCCCTACGCCGAGATTGCCGACGCCGACATCACGCTCTCCAAGGCCGACTATCAGAAATACTACAACGACAATAAGTTCCGTTTCCGTCAGAACAAGAGCCGCAACATTGATTATGTGGTGTTCGATGTGACGCCCACGCCGCAGGATATGGCCGAGCTCGACCGTCAGGTGGCCGACCTCTACGCCGAATTCCAGGCCGAGGAGAACATTCCCGACTTTGTGAACGCCGTTACTTCGGGCGACCGTTTCGACAGCATCTACCGCAATCAGAGCGAGATTATGCCGGGTTGGGACACGTTGTTCAACACGGCGAAGGGCACTTTCATCGGGCCCCGCCGCATCGGCCGCACCTATCAGATGGCCAAGTTGATGGATGTGCAGATGCGTCCCGACTCGCTCCACATCAACCATATCTTTTTGTCGTATACCGAGGCGGGCAGCCAGAGCGGCCGCAACAAGGAGCAGTCGAGGCGGTTGGCCGACTCGCTGGTGGGTGTGATCAACGCCGCGCCGGCCATGTTCCCGCAACTGGCCGCGCAGTATTCCGAAGATCCTTCGGCCGCGCAGAACGGGGGCGATATGGGTTGGCAGCACGACGGTTATTTCATCGGTTTCCTCAACAACGCCATTCTGTCCACGCCGCAGGGCCGCGCCACGATGGTGGAGGGTCCCAACGGTTTCCATGTGATGTATGTGGTGGAGAAGACCGCGCCGGTCAAGAAGGTGCTGGCCGCTATCGTTTCCGTGCCTATCGAGCCGAGCGAGGCCACGACCAAGGCGGTCTACACGCAGGCCAATCAGTTGCTCGGGCAGTGCAAGGGCACGTTGAAGGGCTTGGATTCGGCCGCCGCGCGTATGGGCGTGCGGGTGCGCCAGGCCGCGAGCGACGAGTTGGGTGTGGCGCTTCCCGGTGTGCCTCAGGCGCGCGAGGTGGTGCGTTGGGCCTACGACAAGAGCAGCAAGGAGGGCCGTGTGGCCGACCGTATTTTCGAAATGGAGAACCGTTATGTGGTGGCCGGTCTGCGCAGCATCAACGAGACCGATTATATCCCCTTGTCCCGTGCCATGGAGATTCCGCAGGTGGAATATCTGGTAAAGCAGGACAAGAAGTTTGACGAACTGGCCAGGAAGATGAACGAGGGTGCGTCGCTCGAGGAGCTTGCGTCCAAGCTGAATGTATCGGTGGACACGGCTTACGGGCTTTCGCTGGGCTCCTACCCGCTCGTGGGCAATTCGGTGGAGCCGGCGGTTCTGGGCGAGGTCTGCGGCTTGCAGCCCGGGGTGCTTTCGCGGCCTATCAAGGGGAATGCGGGGGTTTATCGCGTGATGATTGAGACGGTGGACGAAAACGCCGTGGAGCCCGCGCAGGTGGACAACCTCGTGCAGATGCGTCAGAACCAGTTCTCGCAGGCGGCGGCCAGCTATGTGGGCGTGGCCTTGGAGAAGGCGGCGACGATCAAGGATAACCGCGGTTTCTACTTCTAAGATTTCATAAGTTCCGGAAAAGGCGGCCTGAAACAGGCCGCCTTTTTTTATAGGTGCTTTTCCGTGCGCTTTTCCCGAAAATTCGGTAAGTTTGCATCAGGTAAAAAGAGAAAGTATGCCGGAATCCATCCATACCTCGGTGCAGTTGTTCGACGACAATCTGGCGATGTTCACGGCCATGCTCCGGGATATCGAGACGGCGGAGAAATACATCTATTTGGAGACGTTCCGTTTCAACAACGATGCCATTGGCCACAAGTTCCGCGACGCGCTGGCGGCCAAGGCGCGGGAGGGGTTGGATATAAGGCTTTTGGTGGATGCCTACGGAACCAAGGAGTCGGATTTGTTCGACGAGTTGATTGCCCACGGGGGCAAGGTGATTTATTTCAAGAAGATGAAGTTCTTTCTCTCGAATTCCTTTGCCCGCAACAATACGCGCAATCACCGCAAGTTGCTTCTCATCGACGACAGAATCAGCTATATAGGGTCGTCGAACCTCACGGCCTATTCGTTGAACTGGCGCGACCTGAACCTGCGGCTCGAGAATCCTATCACGCGCAAGTTCAAGGGGTGCTTCCTGCGCAGTTGCGCCCGTTATAAGTTCTACGAGCTGGTGCCTTTCGAGCGGATAAGGACGGTGAACTACCACGGGTTCGGCATCATCCAGGACACGCCTACCCGCTATTTCCAGACGGTGCGCAATCAGATGCTTCATCTTATCGAGACGGCCAAGAGCGAAATCCTGATAGAAACGCCTTACTTTCTGCCGGGGCAGAAAATCCGCAGGGCGTTGGTGCAGGCGGTGCAGCGGGGGTGCGAGGTGGTGTTGCATCTGCCTTTGCATTCGGATGTGATGATGGTGGATATTCTGTCGCACAAGTATTTCGGGCCTTTATATAAAGCGGGGGTAAAGGTGAAGTTCTACACGCGCGATTTGCTCCATGCCAAGTGTATGCTGGTGGACGGGAGTCGTTTTCTGATGGGGTCGGCCAATATGGATTACCGGAGTTTCCGGCTGCAATACGAGATTATGTTGTATGGGATAGAGCCGCAGATTGTGGGGTTGTTGCGGGGGCATATCGAGGGGACGCAGGAGCATTGTGTGGATTTTGACTACGAGAAGTGGAAGAACACGCCCTTGCTCAACCGCTTCCTGGAATGGCTCCTCACCCCCTTCCGTCATTGGTTTTAGCCCCCGCACGAAGGCCGACCGCCGGGGACTTTGTGGCCATACCCAGCGCACGGG
>CAZEOJ010000142.1:0-3554 GCA_964513825.1 uncultured Bacteroidaceae bacterium | reverse complement strand
TTATGGAATGGGTTTTGCCGACGGCGGTAACGCGAATCATACGCATTTTGCACGAAGAAGGCTATCCCGCCTACGTGGTGGGAGGGTCGGTGCGCGATTATCTGCGCGGTCTGCAACCCCACGACTGGGACATCTGCACGGCGGCTCCCGTGGAACGTATCGTAGAAATCTTCAAGGCGAAAGGCTACGGCATCGCCCCCACAGGCCTCAATTTCGGCACGGTGACGGTGCTCGACAAACGCACCCCCTACGAAATCACCGTTTTCCGAAAAAAATCCGATTTCCTCAACCCCAAGCCGAAAGAACGCCGCAGCGAACCCTACGAAGTGTTGCTTTCCGAACGCCCCCTGTTCAACGGCCTATCATCCGACCGCCTCTCTATCGAGAATACCGTCAACCCGCTTGCCGATTTCTCGGAACTGCGCACGGAAAGCCTGGCCTCGCTCACGCAGATTTCCAATCCCCGCGGACGGTTCCGCCCCACGCCGCACATTCCCTACGACGACCCTCGCGCCGACAGCCCCCTCTACGAAGATCTGGGCTTGCGCGACTTTACGATAAACGCCATCGCTTATAGCCCGCAGGAAGGTTTCATTGACCCCTACGGCGGCATGCAGGACATCGAGGACAGGATTCTGCGCTGCCCCGGTCTGTCCGAAGACCGCCTGCGCGAAGACCCCCTGCGTATCCTGCGCGCCCTGCGCTTTGCCGCCGATACAGGCTTCGCCCTGCACTACGACTTGGGCGAGACCATACACCGCATGTACACCTCGGTAGGAAAAGTGGCCGTGGAACGCATCACGGGCGAACTGCTGCGCTTCATGGATGCCTCGGGCGTGCGCATCGCCACCCTTCTGCGCGAATACGTGGACGTGTTCTGCTACATCATGCCCGAACTGCGCCCTATGGTGGGCTTCGACCAACGCAATCACAACCACGTCTACGACGTGTGGGAACATACCCTCAAGGTCATGGAAGCCTGCAAGGTGAAAGACCGCGTGCTCAAATTCGCCATCCTTTTCCACGACACAGGCAAACCCCACGTTTTCAATGTGGACGACCGAGGGGTGGGGCATTTCTACGGTCACGCTATCGTGAGCTGTCAGATTGCCCGCCAAGTGGCCGACCGCCTGCGCTTGGAGAAAAATATGACGCACGAAATCAGCTCGTTGGTAGAGGTGCACGACGCCCGTGTGGAGGGCAACACCCGCAGCCTGCGCAACTGGATAAACCGCATCGGGCTGGAGCAGTTTAAACGGTTGCTGGTGATAAAACGCTGTGACTCAGCAGGGCAGAACCCCTACTATTGGCCGAGCCGCGAGGAATATATCCATTCGCTCGAACTGGCTTTCGAGGAGGTGATGACGCAGGAGAATACCTGCTATTCGTTGCAGACGCTGGCCGTGAACGGACGCGACGTGATGAGGTTCGGCTATCGGGAGGCAGGCATCGGACGCTGTCTCAAACGCCTGCTCAACGAGGTGCTGAACGAACGTTTGCCCAACGATAAGAAAACCTTGTTGCGGCAGGCAAAGATTTGGTTAAAAGAAGAGGAGGAGTGATATGAAAAGAAAAGAGACGGATAAAGACCCCGAGTCGCCCGTGGTGTGGATTACGGGCGCGTCCTCGGGCATAGGCGAGGCCTTGGCCAAAGCCTATTCGAGAGAGGGAGCCACGGTGATTCTGTCCTCACGCAACCGCGAAGCCTTGGAACGGGTGCGCTACAAATGCGCCCATCCCGAAAACTGTCATATCGTCACCTTAGACCTGGGCAGCCCCGAAACCTTGTGGTTCGCCGCGCGGACGGTGCTTTCCAAGTTCGGTCACGTGGACGTGCTGGTCAACAACGGCGGCATCAGCCAACGCTCGTTGGTGGCCGAGACGCCTATGGACATCGACCGCAGAATCATGCAGGTAGACTATTTCAGCGGCGTGCAGCTGGCCAAGTCCGTGCTGCCGTCCATGCTGGCCCGCAAGAAAGGGCATATCGTGGTCATCAGCAGCATCGTGGGCGTGTTCGGATTTCCGCAACGCTCGGCCTATTCGGCGGCCAAGCACGCCATCCACGGCTTCTACGAGACCCTGCGCGCCGAAAACAAGGCCTCCAATATCCGCGTCACGGTGGTGTGCCCGGGGCGCATCCTCACCAACGTTTCCCTGCACGCGCTCAAAGCCGACGGGGAGGAATACGGCGTGATGGACCACGCGCAGGCCAACGGCATCTCGGCCGAAGAATGCGCGCGGCGGATTATGAAAGGCGTGCGGCGCGGCAAAAAGGAGATGTATGTGTGCCGCAAGGATGTGTTGATGGTGTATTTCCGCCGCTACATCCCCGCCTTATACTATTATTTGGTGAGCCGTGTGAAACCCAACTGAGAAATTTTATATTAATATTATGAAAGATACATTCACATTATCGGGAATCCAGCAAGTGGGCATCGGCGTACGCGACGTGGCCGCGGCCTGGCGCTGGTACAACGAATTTTTTGGCGTCGACGCCATCATCTTCGACGAGAAAGCCCCCGCCGAATACATGCTGCCCTACACGGGAGGCAAACCCCGCAACCGACGCGCCGTGCTCGCCCTCAACCTGCAAGGTGGCGGCGGTTTCGAAATCTGGCAGCACCGCGACTTCGAACCCCGCGCCGCCGAATTCAAGATTCTCCCCGGCGACTACGGCGTCTACGCCTGCAAGATCAAATGCCGCGATGCCGTCAAGACACACCATATATATATGGAGAAAGGCGCGCAGGTGAGCCCCGTCTACAAAGACTTCCTCGACCGCGACTATTTCTATGTGAGTGACCCCGACGGCAATCTCTTTCAAATGGTGCAGATAGACGACCCCGCCGCCTGGTTTCAGAACGACGGCCGTCTTACGGGCGGCGTATACGGAGCGGTAGTGGGAACGGCAGACCTCGACGCCGCCCGCACCTTTTATAGCAAGCTGCTGGGCTACGACAGAATGCACGGAGAGAAGACCGAGGTATTCGAAGACCTCGAAAGGCAAGGCGTGACCGGATGCCGCTTCCGCCGTATGCTTTTGGGACAGGGCACCGCTCCCAAGGCAGGTTTCGCCCCGCTTCTGGGCCCCTCCGAAATCGAACTCATCCAAGCCCTCGACCGCCCCGAACCCGCGCGCAAGATTTTCGAGAACCGCTACTGGGGCGAACTCGGTTTCATTCAGATTTGCTACGATATTCACAATATGAATGCGTTGCGCGAGTCCGCGGACGCTCTCGGCTATCCCTTCACCGTCGACAGTATGCGTCAGAACCCCCATTTCGATATGGGAGACGCGGCGGGGCATTTCGCCTACAACGAAGACCCCTCGGGCACTCTTATAGAATATGTAGAGACGCTTCGCGTGCCTATCGCCAAGAAATTAGGCCTGTTCCTTAATCTACAACGCTTTAATCCGGAAAAGCCCCTGCCGCGTCTGCTTCTCAAAGCCCTCCGCTTTACCCGCAAGAAAGATTTGGGGGATTAGGGGTAAAATTTTTTCTCCACGGAATCAGCGTATTAAAATTTTTTCAACAAAAAAGTGTCGAAAA
>CAZEOJ010000141.1:0-3556 GCA_964513825.1 uncultured Bacteroidaceae bacterium | reverse complement strand
CTATCAATACCACCCTGGACGTCAACACCAAACTATTGAAAAACGCTTATAAAGGCCTCTCCCTGCGGGAAGGTTCCGCCGTAAAGCGCAAGACCATTCCCCTGTGGCTTCGCTGAGGGTAGAGGAATTGCCAAATTTTCCTTACTTTCGCGAGGTGTTCGCGGGGCGGGGCATTATGAATCCTGCCTGCCGACGGACATATGAAAAAACTAAAAAACGTTATGAAAAATACGAAAGCCAACGATTGGCAGGTAAAGGTCGGGCTTGCCGAAATGTTGAAGAACGGGGTGATTATGGACGTGACCAATGTGGAACAGGCCAAGATAGCCGAGGACGCCGGCGCCATAGCCGTGATGGCCTTGGAACGTGTGCCCTCCGATATCCGTAAACAAGGCGGTGTGGCGCGTATGAGCGACCCCAAGATGATTAAGGAAATCAAGAAGGCGGTGAGCATTCCCGTCATGGCCAAGTGCCGTATCGGACACTTCGCCGAAGCGCAGATTCTGCAATCCTTGGGCATCGACTTTATCGACGAGAGCGAGGTTCTGACGCCCGCCGACGAAGAATTCCATATCAACAAGCACGATTTCAAGATTCCCTTTGTATGCGGTTGCCGCAATTTGGGAGAAGCCCTGCGCCGCATAGGTGAGGGCGCGGCGATGATGCGTACCAAGGGCGAGGCCGGCACAGGCAATATCGTAGAGGCGGTGCGCCACATGCGCGCCCTGATGAACGGCATTCACCGTCTGCAAGGTTGCGGCAAGGAAGAGTTGATGACCGAAGCCAAGAACCTCGGTGCGCCCTACGACCTGGTATGCTACGTGGCCGAACACGGCAAACTGCCCGTTCCCAATTTCTCCGCCGGAGGCGTGGCCACGCCCGCCGACGCGGCCTTGATGCGTCAGTTGGGCGCCGAATCGGTATTCGTAGGCTCGGGTATCTTCAAATCGTCCAACCCCAAGAAAGTGGCCAAGGCGATTGTAGAAGCCACCACGCACTACGACAATCCCGACAAACTGGCCAAACTGAGCGAGAACCTGGGCGAACCCATGCACGGCATCGATGTACGTCAGCTGGGCGAAAACGAACTTTTTGCAGGAAGAGGCTGGTAGGGCATACGATGAAGACGATAGGTGTTTTAGGTATCCAGGGGGCGATTGAAAAGCACCTGGAAAGCGTGGCCGCCATAGGTTGCCAGGGCCTTTGGGTCAAGACCGCCGCCGACTTGAAGAAAATCGACGGCATCATTCTGCCCGGAGGCGAAAGCACCTCGATGGGCAAGCAGTTGGAATGGTTCGGCATGATGCATCCTTTGCGCGAAGCCATCGCCCACGGCCTGCCCGCTTTCGGCACCTGCGCCGGCATGATTCTGCTCGCCAAAGACATCGAGAACAGCCAACAGACCCGCATCGGCCTGATGGACATTGCCGTGCGCCGCAACGCCTACGGCTCGCAACTGGACAGTTTCATCACCGACCTGCAGGTGAAAGGGATTCCAGGCAAGATTCCCGCCGTCTTCATCCGCGCGCCCCGCATCGAGAAATGCGGCAAGAACGTGCAGATCCTCGCCTCCCACAAAGGCCACCCCGTGCTGGTGCGCCAGAAGAACATGCTGGCGGCGAGTTTCCACCCCGAATTGACCGAAGACACCCGCCTGCACGCCTGTTTCGGCAAAATGCTGTAAGATGTTTAACCGAAGATACATACGCGAAAAAGTGGTGCAAGCCTACTATGGTTTTGCACAAGGAGGCTGCGAGAACGCCCTTGCCTGTCAGAAGAATTTTCTGACGGGGCTGGATCAGACCGCGCAACTCTACTACTATCAACTTGAGTTTGTCGTGACGCTGGCCGACTACGCCGCCGAACAATACAGACAGGCCAAGGAACGCGGCATCCGCTCGCAGAAACTTTTGGAAGGGCTGCGGATGATGGCCGAGAACGCCGCCATAGAGAAGCTCCGCCGCGACAGCGTGCTCAAAGCCAAGGCCGCCGAATACAGGTTCGACACCAAGACCCTCCGCGACTTGGCCAAGGCCGTATACGAAAGCCTTTTCCTGAACCAAGGCGAAGGTTCGGTGGCGGGACGGTTGCAGGCCGACACCTCCGACGAGGATCCGTTCCTGCACCACCGCGAGTTTCTGCGCCGTCTCTACAAACGCAAGATTTCCAACCATCCCGCCTTGCGCTCCTACTGCGAGGAACGCTCCATTTACTGGGAGGCGGACTACGAATCGGCCTGTTTTTGGGTCTACACCACCCTCTCCCGCATGGAAGAGGAGAACGAAACGGGCATCGACGAGGGCTGGACGGTCGACGACGAGGTGGTGAACTTCGGGAAGACCCTGCTCGAAAAAACGCTTCTTCATCACGGCACCTACAACGGATATGTGGCCGACAGCCTCGAAAACTGGCGGCAGGAACGCATCGGCGCCACCGAAAACATATTGTTGTGCGTGGCGGTGAGCGAGATGGTCAATTTCCCCTCCATTCCCGTCAAAGTGAGCCTGAACGAATATATCGAGCTCTCGAAGCATTTTTGCTCGAAAGACAGCGCCGCTTTCGTGAACGGCGTGCTCAACAAGGTGGCCGGAAAACTCAAGGAGGAGAAGGTGATCAAGAAGAGCGGAAGAGGCTTGATAGGATAATTTTTAACCCTAAATTATAAATGATTATGAACTTGATGAACATTATGTTGGACGCAGCCCCGGCCAACGGCGGCATGTGGCAACAAATCATGATGATTGCCCTGATTCTGGTGATTTTCTATTTCTTTCTGATTCGTCCGCAGATGAAACGCAGCAAGGAAGCCAAGAAATTCCGCGACAGTCTGCAAAAAGGTCAGAAGATTGTGACGATCGGAGGTATTCACGGCAAAATCGTGGAAATCGATGAAAACACCGTGACCATCCAAGTGGAAAACGAAGGCCGTCTGCGCATGGAAAAGAGCGCGATCGCATCGAGCGCCACCGAGCAACTTCCCAATGCTTAAAATCGGACTTACCGGAGGTATGGGCTGCGGCAAATCTGTCGTAGCCCATATTTTTTCTTCTTTGGGCGTGGCCGTGTACGATGCCGACAGCCGTGCCAAGGAAATCTCGGCGCTGCCGACCACCCGCAGCGCGATAGCCGCGCTTTTCGGCGAGGAGGCCTCCCGCAACCGCAAGGTATTGGCGGAAAAGGTGTTCGCCCACCCCGAAGAATTGGCCAAACTCAACGCGCTCCTGCATCCTTTGGTGATGAAAGATTGCAGGGATTGGCTCGACGGTCTGGCGTCGCGCACAGATTACACCATACCCTATGCCGTGGTCGAGGCGGCGATTTTATTCGAAAGCGGCATGGAGAAACTGTTTGATTGCATCGTGACGGTGGAAGCGCCGCAGGAGGTGCAGATTGCCCGCGCCATGAAACGCGACGGCTCCACCCGCGAACAGGTTCTCGCCCGTCTTTCCCGACAGCTCTCCACCGAAATCCGCCGCCAAAAGGCCGATTTCGTTCTCTACAACGACTCTGTCCACCCCGTTCTCCAAGAGGTGCTGAAACTCGATAAGGAATTCCG
>CAZEOJ010000140.1:0-3569 GCA_964513825.1 uncultured Bacteroidaceae bacterium | reverse complement strand
GTCGCGAAGCCGACCTTGGCGTTCACGCCGAAGCTCACCTTGCCTTCCTTACCTTTCTTGGTGGTGATGACGATGACACCGTTGGAGGCACGCGAACCGTAGATAGAGGTGGCGCTGGCGTCCTTGAGCAAGGCGATGCTCTCGATGTCTTCCGAGTTGAGCGACGCCAAGGGGTCGGTACCCGAACCATCGGTGTAGTCGCTGAAACCCATGGCGCCCGTCACCACGGGAACACCGTCGATAACGTAGAGGGGGGCGTTGCCCGAGGAGAGCGAACTTGTACCGCGGATACGCACCGAGGTGGACGAACCGGGCTGGCCGGAGGCCGAAGAAACCTGCATACCGGGAACGCTACCCTGCAGGGAGTTGATGACGTTCGACTCGGTCTGACGCTTGATGACGTCCTCGCCTACCGAAACGGCCGCACCTACGTTGTCCACTTTCTTCTTGACACCGTAACCGCTGGAGGAAATCTGCACTTCCTGCATCACGATGGCCGAAGATTCCATCTGGACATTCATCACACCGCCCGTGATAGGTACGATTTTCTCTTTCATACCCATAGCCGAGAACTTGAGGTTCTTGGCCGAAGCAGGCACGTTATTCAAGGTGAAGACACCGTTGAAATCGGTGGATGTACCCACGGTGGTTCCTTCTACCTGAACGGCGACCATAGGCACCCCGTCGGGTTCCTCGGCACTGGTGACCTTACCTGTGATAGTGCGCTGTCCCAGAGCGATATTGGCCGCTCCCAAAAGAAACAGTGACATCGTAAAGAGCACTAGTTTTTTCATAAAACGCTGATTTAAATATTTATTCTTATTATTTTTTTTACAAAAGCCTGTCTGAGGGCATCAGGGACCCTATAGACAAGCCCAAAAGGGTAAAATACCCCGTGTCTGACCCGAAAATCAAACTGCCAAATATAGTGAAATTTTTTGGCGTGACCTTCCGAAGACCCCCTCCGAATTCTTAATAAAACTTAACGGGGAGAGTTAAGTGTCTAAAAAAAAACGATTTAATTTCTTAATAAATGTTAATAAAAAGTTAACAAAAGTTAAAGAGGCTTCCGTCTGGATATTCTTTCAAGGCCCCAGACCAAAAAGAATCCGGCCAAGGCCAGCAATACCGCTTGCCAAACGAAACAGTCGGGGGCGATATTATGTTCGAGGCCGGCGGCATCTTGAACTTTCCACGGCCACACTTTATTGAGGGAACCCGCCATAAAGCCCGTGAGCAAAGACAGGGTCACCGCCCTCCACTTGCGCAGGGCGTAGGAAAGCAGACGCGAGAAAGAGGTGATGCCGATGACGGCGCCCACCAGGAAAACGCCGAGAATCACGAAATCCAAGTCTTTCACCGCTTCCATGATGAATGCGTATTTGCCCAGAAGCAGCAGGATGAAGCTGCCCGAAATGCCCGGTAGAATCATGGCGCAGATAGCGATAGCGCCGCAGAGGAAGATGAACCAGAGCGCGGTCGGGGTTTCGGCGGGCGTGGCGGAGGTGATGAACAGGGCCGCCGCCAGACCGAACACAAACGCAAGCACGGTACGCACGTTCCATTGCTTGATGTCTTTGGCCACGAACCATACCGAAGCCAGCACCAGGCCGAAGAAAAACGCCCAAACGAAGATAGGATGGTGGGATAAAAGCCAGGTGATCACCCTCGCGAGCGAAAGCACGCTCACGGCGATGCCACCGATGAGGGCGAGGAGGAAGTTGCCGTGGATGGTCTGCCAGAAGGCACGGAACTTTCCCGTAAACAACATTTTGAGGCTTGTACCGTCGATGCTCTTGATGGAGGTGAGCAGTTCGTCGTAAACGCCCGTGATGAAGGCGATCGTCCCACCCGAAACGCCGGGAACCACATCGGCCGCCCCCATGCCCATGCCTTTCAGGAACAGGAGCGCGTAATCTTTGATTGTTCTCGCCATAGTGTCTTTCTTTGGTGCCGCAAATTTCGTCTAAAAGTTCGGTAAAAAAAACGAGGTGGCGCATAAGGGCTTGAATGGTGTATGTATAATATTTGTTTATAATTTATTATATAACATATGAGGCGTCTTTCCGCCTGAGGGCCTTGAGATTTCGTCCTGCGGGAGATTGCCGACGCCGTCCCTACACCTATCTTTGCCCGACTTTTAAGGTTGTTTTTATGAAGCGAGTTTTTTATACCCTCATCGTGGCCTTGCTTATCGTCACGCCTCTCTCCGCGCAGAAGACCCCTCTGCAGGCCGACGATATCCTGGGTACCTACAGTGCCAACGACCGCTCCATGAAAGACAACTATCACCTTAATTTCTATAAGAATGAGGCGGGTGACTACGAGGCGCGCATCATTTGGATGGAACAGGCCAACGACAACTTGGGCAAGCCCCGTACCGATGTCAAGAACAGGCATGTGGAACAGCGGCATATCCCGCTTTCGGAAATGGTGATCGTGCGCGGCCTGCATTTCGACGCCCGGAACGGGGAGTGGGAAGGCGGCAGGGTGTACGACCCGTCCACGGGAAAGACCTATCGCTGTTTCATCGAGTTCAAGTCGGATACGCTTATCAAGATGAAAGGCTATGTGGGCTTCAGGATGTTCGGAAAGAGTCTGTACTGGACGAAATTGTCTGAATAGATTATTATAGGTGCGGCTATGGATGCAGGGAAAGCCAAATACGGAGAGAGGTTCCGTATCTACAACCATTATACGGGCGCCGACCGCAGGCTTGAGGTAAAGACGCTTTGCGATATGTTCAACGATATCGCCGAGCTTCACACCTACCAGCAGAACTGCAATGTGGACCAGCTCAACGAGCGGGGGCTGACGTGGATGCTGCGGCGCATACATCTTTTTATTCCGTGTATGCCGCGTTGGGAAGACAAGGTGATTGTGGAAAGCTGGAACCCCAAGATGGAGGGGCTTCTGGTGCCGCGGATCTATAAGGTGAGCGAGGAGCTGGAAGAACAGGGATTGTATAAGCACTCGCCCAACAGCAGGGCGGTGGCGATGGGACGTCTGTACGCTTTCGCGATTACCGATTGGATGATCATCAATTTACAAAGCCGCCGTCCCGAAAGACCCTTTCCGCAGATGTACGAGATTACGGGGCTGCACGACGAGCCGCTTCCGTTTACGCCGAGTCTGTTCTCGCGCGCGGAGACCAAGACGGGAATCGCCTTGACGGAGGAGCCTTTATATCAAAAGGTGTTCCGTACCCGCTACGCCGACATCGATTTCAACCGGCACGTCACCCAGAGTGTCTATATACAATGGATGCAGGAGACTCATCCCACGGCGTTCCTGCAGACGCACCGCCTGCGGGAGCTGGAGGTGCTGTACGCGCATGAGATCAAGCCCGAAAGCGAGATTCGCGTGGAGGTGCGGCAGGAGACCGGCGCCCGTTTCGCCTACCGTATCGCCAGCATGGACGGAACCGTGTCGCATGCATGGGGGCGGTGCGTGTGGGAGGCGTGTGATTCTGCGGAAGACCCGTCTAAAAACGTCTAAAAAGTAAACGGACTTTCGAAATCCTTAAATCTTTCGCCTTTCTGGTCTTTGGCGGAGAGCAGCGGGTCGGG
>CAZEOJ010000139.1:0-3631 GCA_964513825.1 uncultured Bacteroidaceae bacterium | reverse complement strand
GGAGGACGAGGCCTTTGAGGTATTCGCCTTCGGGGTGGTAGATGTTGACGGGGTGGTCGGCGGGTTGGGTGAGCTGGTGGAGTATCTGCACCTTGCGTCCCGTCTGGGCGGCGGCGCTGAACACGGCCAGGCGGAAGTCTTCCTTGCTCACGGCCTGCGAGCAGGAAAAGGTGAAGAGGATGCCGCCGGGCGCGATATTGCGGATGGCCGCCGCGTTGAGCTTGCGGTAGCCCTGCAAGGCCTGCCGCAGCACTTTCTGATGTTTGGCGAAAGCGGGCGGGTCCACAATCATAAGGTCGTATCGGGGTGATGCGGGGTCTTGTTCGAGGTGATGAAAATAGTCGAAGGCGTCTTGCGCGTAGGCTTGGTGGGCCTTTACCGTCTCGCCGAAATTGAGGGCGACATTGCGGTTGCACAGTTCCACGGCCTTGGCCGAGGCGTCGACCGAATGCACGAGCCTGGCGCCGCCGCGCAGGGCGTAGAGCGAGAATCCTCCCGTATAGCAAAACATATTGAGCACGTTCTTTCCTTTGGCGTAGCGTTCCACAAGGGCGCGGTTGTCGCGTTGGTCGACAAAGAATCCCGTTTTCTGTCCCTGCACCCAATCGGGGTGGAACTTGATGCCGTTCTCCACGGCCACGGGCGCGGTCTTGGCTCCACCGCCTTGCAGGTAGCCGTCTTTGGCCTCCAAGCCTGCGTTGAACGGCAGGGTGGCTTCCGATTTATAGTAGACGTTCTTGATGAATTTTCCGCAGGTGGCGAGAATGGCTTCCGCGATACATTCGCGGTCTACGTGCATACCCACCGAATGGGCCTGCATCACGGCGGTGTCGCCATACACGTCCACCACCAGGCCGGGCAGAAAATCGCCTTCGCCGTGAACGAGGCGGAAGCAGTTGTTGTCTTTGCGGGGAAAATGAAGTTCTTTGCGCAGTTGCAGGGCTTTTTCGATGCGGTCTTTGTAGAAGGCGGCGTCGATGGCTCCTGCGTCGAAGCGCAACATGCGCACGGCGATGCTGCCTATCTGCACGTGGCCGGCGCCGAGGACCTGTCCGGTGGACGAAATCACCTGCACTTTGTCGCCTTCCTGCACGGCGTTTTTCTTGGAAAGGGGTTCGGTGCGGGCTATGGCGCCCGAGAAGACCCACGGGTGAAAGCGTTTCAAGGATTCTTCCTTGCCGGGTTTGAGTATGATTTTTGCGTACACGGTGTTTTTATATTAATATTAACCTAAGATGTCATACACTTCCCGTTGTAAGGCCTCGCTCATGCGTCCCTGCAATTCGGACGAATCGAGCGTATAGCCCTCGGGAGAAAACGGATTCACACACACGCCCAGGATTTCGGGCTGCTGCAACACGCCCAGCCGCGAACCGCTCCGCGTAAAGGCCTCGAACACCTGCCGGCTCACGAACAGTTTGCTGAAATCGCTCACCACCACATCGGGACGCGGGTTCTTGCCCGTGAGAAACCTGAGGAACGTATCGTTGAGCAGGCCCGCCACATAAAGTGTGCAGCCGGCGCGGAAACAAGGTTCCAGCTTATCCAGATGCTTGTGTGCCTGCAACAGCGACGGTATTTGCAGGTCGTGCACCTGGCCCTGCGCGTCGATGGCGTAGACGCCGCCTTTGAGTTCGGACAGGTCTTCCGAAACGGGTTCCGAAAAAACGGGCAGGTTCATCAAGCTGTATTGCAACTGCGTCTTGCGCACCAAATCGCCTATGTTCTTGGAGAGCGCCGCGCCCGTGCACAGAATCATGGCGCGCGACACAAAGGGCGAGGCGAGGCTCATGCGCGACAGGGCGCCGTCGATGATGGCGGTGCGCACGCCCAGTGCGTGCATCTGCGCGATGTATTTCCTGAGGCCCTGGGTGTGTGCGTAGCCCGACAGGATGAGTTTGCCGGGGGTGAGCACGCGGGCGGTGACCAGGCGTCCGCAGGCGGTGTTCTCGCGGCTGATGTCGGCGATTTCGGCCGTGAGACGGCGCAGGGCGTAGTGCCGTTCGGAGGTCTGCACCCACATGCCGGGATAGAAGTTCAGTTCGGGTTTGGCGGTCCTGAGCAGGGCATCGGTGCTTTCGCCGTCCATGCCTATGGAGGTGACGGCAAGGCACGTGGCTTTTTCGGGGGCGGCGTGATGGTCCAGCAGGGCGCGCAGGCAGACGGTCTTGCCTACGTTCTTGGCCATGCCCACCACCGAAAGGCTTTCGTAATCGAGTATGCGGTTGAAAAACTCAGGTATCATAGAACAAAAATAGGAATTTCGTTTATCTTTGCGTTATGGCAGAAAAAATCTCCGATCCCCGTTCACTCGAAACCGAACCCATACCCAAGTTGCTCTTGCAGTATGCGGTTCCTGCCATCATCACCACCCTTTCCACCTCGGTCTACAACCTCATCGACCGTGTCTTTATCGGGCAGGGCGCGGGGCCTATGGCCATTTCGGGGCTTGCGTTGAGCCTTCCCATCATGAATTTCCTGCAGGCTTTCGGCACGTTGGTGGGGGTGGGTGCCTCCACGCGCATCTCGATTGTGTTGGGTATGCACGACCGCAAGTGGGCGGAGAACATCTTGGGCAACGCGCTCATCCTTACCTTCGCTTTCTTCATCCTGCTCTGCACAAGCGGTCTGATTTTTCTGGAACCGCTCCTCAAAGCTTTCGGCGGCAGCGAGAACACCATTCCCTACGCGGCGAGCTATATGAAGATCATCATTCCTACCTCTATCCTCTCCAATCTCTCGTATAGTTTCTGCAATATCATACGGGCTTCGGGTTCGCCTCGCAAGTCTATGACAATCATTTTGATTGGTGTTGCGGCGAATTTGATTCTCGACCCGATATTCATCTTCGTCTTCAAGATGGGCATCCGGGGGGCGGCCATCGCCACGGCGATAGCTATGGGGTTGACGGCGCTCCTGACCATGCGGTATTTCTTCAAGAAATCGTCGTATCTGCATTTCACGCTCGAGGCTCTGCGTCCCAAGCGGAAGATTATCCGCAATATCCTTTCCATAGGCGTGGCGCCTTTTCTCATCAACCTGGCGTCGAGCCTGGTGACGGTTATCCTCAACAATCGTCTTTACGCCACGGGCGGGGACTTGGCGGTGGGTGCCAACGGTATCATCAACAGCTACGCCATCTTGTTCGTGATGTTCGTGATAGGGCTCTGTCAGGGGATGCAGCCTATCGCGGGCTATAATTACGGCGCCAAGCGCATAGACCGTTCCAAGAAGGTGTTTCTGCTTGCGGTGCGGGTGGGCACGATGATTACGTGTTTCGGTTTCGTGATGATGGAGGTCTTTCCCACTTTGGCGGCGAAGGCCTTTACTTCCGATGCGGCCTTGGTGGAAATCACCCGTTCGGGCTTGCGGTTTGTGTTCCTGTTGTTTCCTTTCGTGGGCTTTCAGATTGTCACCACCAATTTCTTTCAGGCTTTGGGAAAGGTGCATCTTTCTATCTTCCTGAGTCTTACGCGGCAGGTTCTTTTCCTTATCCCCTCTCTCTTGCTGTGTTCGCATTTCTGGGGGCTGAACGGGGTGTGGGCCGCCACGCCCGTGGCCGACTGCCTGGCCATCATCGTCACCGCCCTCATCCTCCGCCACCAACTGCGGAAATTGTAAGGAAATTTTT
>CAZEOJ010000138.1:0-3676 GCA_964513825.1 uncultured Bacteroidaceae bacterium | reverse complement strand
CATCACCGAAGCCACCCAACTCGGCACACCCCACGCCGGCACCCGCATCGTAGCCTAAGGAAACACCCTCCGTAGAGCAAGGCGGAAACCATCGGCTTCCGCCTTTTTTACTATCTTTGCTATATGAAATCGATTTTTCAGACATTTCAGAAAGAGTTTGGCAAATGGCTGATGGATGTTGCCAAATATATAGCCACCGCAGTGGTTATCAGCTCTATTTTCGGCGGTATAGCCAATCGGGCATGGGTTGTCGTTGTGGGGGTGGCCTGTATCGTTTTGGCTATTGTCTGCGGAGTCATACTTATCAATTTAAGCAAGAAGAACGAAACCAAGAAAGGAAACTGACATGGGAGCCATAGCTATTTTTATCACTATTTCTGTATTGGCCGTAGGAAGTGTCACCGTGTCCCTTATCTACGAATATAAGGAGCACAAGGCACAGAAACAGGCCTAAAACCCCTGTGATGCTGGAGGAATTGCAGAACGACCCCGATGCGTTTTTCATGCGCGAAGCCCTGAAACAGGCACGCATCGCCTATGAGGAAGACGAAGTTCCCGTAGGCGCGGTGGTGGTTTGGCAGAACCGGATACTGAGCCGGGCCTGCAACTACACCGAGAAACTCACCGATGTCACCGCCCATGCCGAAATGCAGGCCATCACCGCCGCCAGCAACGCCATAGGAGGCAAATACCTCAAAGACTGCACGCTGTACGTCACGCTCGAACCCTGCGTGATGTGCGCCGGCGCCCTGGCCTGGGCACAGATAGGACGCGTGGTCTACGGCGCGCAAGACCCCAAACGCGGTTACTCGGCACTGGGAGAAGCGGGCAAGAAAATCTTTCATCCCAAGACCGAGATAAAGAGCGGCGTTCTGAGCGAAGAATGCGCCTCGCTGCTCCAAGATTTTTTCAAACAAAAAAGAAAGGGTGATTATGAAAAAGAAGATTGAGATCGCCTACACGCAATACAAAGACCTGCAAGAACTCCCGCAATCCGACCGCGAATTGCTGGAAAGAGCCACCCTTGCCGCCGAAGACGCCTACGCCCCCTATTCCCGCTTCAAGGTAGGCGCCGCCCTGCGCCTGGACAACGGCATCATCGTCACCGCCAACAACCAGGAAAACGCCGCCTTCCCCTCCGGCCTCTGCGCCGAACGCATCGCCGTTTTCTCGGCGGCGGCGCAATACCCCGGCCACGCTATCGAAGCCCTGGCCATCACCGCCAAGGCCCAGCACGACATCGACCACCCTATCGCCCCCTGCGGCGCCTGCCGCCAATCCATCCTCGAATACGAACACAAGTTCAAGAAACCCATCCGCGTGATTCTGCGCGGCAGTTCGGGAGAGATTGCGGTGCTGGACAGCGTGGAGACCCTCCTGCCCTTTCAATTCAATTCCGACGAACTCCCGCTGGCGCAGGGCGGCAATCGATAAGGCGGGCGCGCCATGAAGAGCGAAGCAGAAATCCTCTCGGACTTCTGGACCGAGAAAGTGAACCGTTTGAAGAACGTGCTGCGTTACGGCGCGCCCGCCTTCGACCTCGATTTTCTCTATCAAAGCCTCCTGCAAGACGGCTTTTCGCCCGAGCGCGTCAAGAAGACCTCCACCCGCAGTTTCTTCGGCAACGAATGCCCCTCGCTCTCGCTCAGCCTCTGCCGTGAGGGCGACGCCACGGTGGTGCAGAACCCCGGCATCGGCACCCTCGACCTCAGCATCCAGGCCTGCCGCGAACCCGTGTCGCTCACCGGCGCCTCTATCGTGTCGGTGCTGGAACTGTTCAAGACCTACATCGCCTATTTTCCCCGCTATCAGGAAGCCTTAGACCGCCTCACCACCGATTTCCGCACCGCGGCCAAGGAAGAAGCCAAACGGCAGAAACTCAAAAAAGTGGCCCTCACCGGCATCCGCCTTCTCCTGCCCCGACTCTTTGCCGGCACACCCTATCACCCCTATCTCAAAACCGAGGAGACCGAAGCGATTCTGGCCGTGCGGCTCCAAAGCGGCAAGACCTTGGAAATCAAACTCCCCTACGCCGATTTTCAGAAATCCATTCCCCTCATCGCCGCCACCCTCGCCCACATGGAACAAGCCACCGCCACCTGCCCCCTCCCCGTCAACCTCACCGACACCGACTACTGGAGATAAAAAAGTCGGCCCCTCAAAGGCTTTCCAAAGGCCTCTCGTCGGTTTTTAACAAAAATTAACATTTCAGACTTCGATAAAATCGCGTTCCGTACGATATAAGGATACCTAACTTTAAAGAATAAAAATTATGGTATCTTTGAAACAAAAAAAACTACGTCCTATGATGGGAGTGAAGTATGTGCAGTTTGATTGGTATATGAAGCGGATGCTCCGCGACAAAGCCAATTTCGGAGTCTTGGAGGGACTTTTATCGGTCTTGCTCGGCGAACCCATCCGCATCAAGGAGATTCTGGAGAGCGAAAGCAACAAGGACTATGCCCGCGCCAAATACAACCGCGTGGACGTGAAAGCCAAAGACAGCAAGGGCGACATCATTATCATCGAAGTGCAGCTTACCGAAGAAAGCGACTTTCTCGAACGCATCCTGTTCGGCACCTCCAAAGTGGTCATCGAACACATCGCCGAGGGGCAGAAATACAAAAACATCAAGAAAGTCTATTCGGTCAACATCCTCTATTTCAATCTCGGCGAGGGCAAGGACTACCTCTACCACGGCACCACGAGTTTCCGGGGCGTGCATACGGGCGACGAGCTGCGCATCACCCGCAAGGAAAAGAAAGCGGTGATGGACTGCTCGGTCAAGGACATCTATCCCGAATACTACCTTATCCGGGTAAACGCGTTCAACAAAATCGCCAAGACGCCTCTGGAGGAATGGGTATCGTTTCTCAAGACGGGTGAAATCGACGACAAGGCCACCGCGCCGGGCATTTCCGAAGCGAGGAAAAGACTGTCGTATCTGTCGCTCTCGCGTGCCGAGCAGGACTCTTACGATGTCTACGCGCTCGACACCGCCTCGGCGAAAGAGGACGAGAGGATAAGGTATGAGCGGGCGAAGGACGAGGGCCACGAAGCCGGCCTGAAAGAAGGCCTGGCGGAAGGTCGGAAGAAAGAGCGGGAAGCCCTGGCAAGGAAGATGAAAGCCAAAGGCCTGCCGAAAGAGATGATTCGAGAAATAACAGGCCTTTAAAAAAAGGGGGCGGTTCCGAACGGAACCGCCCCTTTTTTTTATACAACCACTCAACACTATCTCACCACCACACGCTGCACGGCGGTGCCGCGGGCGTTGGTCAGGCGGACAAAGTAGATGCCGCTCCGGTCGAGACGGATTTCGGTCTTGCCGGCCAAAACATCCGCGCCACGAACCAGCACGCCACCCACCGTAAAGATTTCCATGCGGGCGCTTTCGGCCACCTCCACATAGAACACATCCGCGGTAGGATTCGGATAGAGACGGAACGCAAGCCCGGCCGCACCCTCGTTGGCGGTAGACTTCTTTATCTCAAAGGCATTGCCGGCCGTCCACTGTTCGCCGTCCTCGCACACCGAAGCCACGGCCCAGCTGTAAGTACCCACCTCGAGATCTTGGAGCGAAAGCGACTTGGCCGCCACACGCTCGTTGCGGACCGTGTCATTGCCCAACAGAACCACCACATGGTATTGCGCGGCAGTACCGTTCCACTCCAAGGTA
>CAZEOJ010000137.1:0-3728 GCA_964513825.1 uncultured Bacteroidaceae bacterium | reverse complement strand
GGAAAAAAACATACACTGACAATATGGCACGCCTTGGGTGGCATAGGGGAAAAAGCGCGTTTGGAGATAAAAACTTTATGTGTATATTAGCAAATCTGCATCGTGCAGAAATATATTAAAACATATAGAATATGAAAAAGTTACTTTTTCTGATGATATTCGGAGTTCTCGTTTCGGGCCTGCATGCCCAAAGCGTGTTCGCCGGTTATGAAACCTCAAAGACCACGGGCGTGGCCGTGCATACCTTCAGCGCTTCGGCCACCGTCATCAACCTTTCGTCAGACTACGACCAACTCGAACTCCGTTGGATAGGAAAAACCGGGCTTTGCGCCTCCAACGATTACTTGAGCTTCACTTCCTCCACCCGCACGAACAATTTCGAAATCGGTTTCGATTTCCCCTTTGCGGAAAAGACCATGAAATACTTCGGTCTTACGGCGGGCGGCATGCTGTTTTTCGGGGAAAGCGATGTGTTGGAGCCCGCGGTGGACTTCAGCACTCAAACCAATACCTCGGCCACCGACTATGTTTATTTCATACCCGCTGCCGTTAAGAGTAAATTCTTGACTAGCTACACATTGGCCTACAAGTCTCTTACGGCGGGCACGGGTGCGTGCGTGCGCTACGAGAAAGTGCAGGACACCGTTTTCATCGCCTACGAGAATCTGCAAATGGAGGACGTATTGGGAAATGTGCTGACCCTTTCGTTTCAGTACGCTTTCGATAAGAGCGGCAAGCTGAGTTTCCGCCCCGTTTCCATGAATCCGACGGAACCGGCGGTGACGACGACAGGCGCCGCTGATCAGGGTGCGTACTGGTGGGCATGTTCGTTGGGCTTGGTGTCGAAGAATCAGGGTTCGAACAACCTCCTCTTCATCCAGCCTAATGGAACTAAGCACACAGCGAGGACATACATGGAAATCACCCAAGCGTCGCATCCCGCGGCGGGCGAAAGCTATAACTTCGTGTCCGGCAGCAACGAATGCGTAGCGGTGGCTTCTCCGCAGGTGAACTGGGACTATGATGTCATGGGCACCTCCTTGGTCTTGAACCCCTCCAACGCCATGACATGGAACGCGGAGGCTCCCTCCACGCTCTTCGTCCTTTCTACCGAAAACCCGTTGACGGGAGAGAACCTGCCCCAGAACGGCACCTTGTATCCCAATGGAGGCACCGTAGGTTCGAGCGCGTTCGTCACCACGGGAACATACAATAAAGCCTACAGACGGAATTACTTCCAGCGCGACAAGGTGGACAATCTGGAGGGGAGCGCCACCTTCTATCTCTACGCTTTTCCCTATAATAATGAAAATTGTGGAGGCGGACCCATCTACAACACCACCAACATTCCCTTTCAATCGTTCCGCACCAATTATAAGGCACCGGCCTCCCTGCGTGTGAAATCCGTTACGTCTACAAGCGCGGAATTGCAGGTGGCCGTTGACGCGAAGGCCACACGCTATATGCTGGCTTTCGACACGCTTCAGCTCGACCCGCAGGCCGATATGAAAGTCGACGAGACCAAAAAATATGCGGCCGGCGATAAAATCACTATCGGCAACCGTCAGCTGACGGTGCTTGAGCCTTGTGCCTCAAACCCCGAATACACATGGACGGGCTTGAAAAAGGGCAGGGACTATTATTGCTATGCATGGTCGGTGAATCCCGAACGGGATTGGTATTCGCGCGGGGCGGCCCAGTGCGGGGTGGCTCCGGTGCGCACTTTGCCCGCCACCCTCAACTTCAATGCGGCGGCTGCCGTCAACCTCAAGCTCGAAAGCGGGAACCTGCCCGCCGGTTGGGAAGAAGTATCGAACAATACGTATGAATATGTGGTTCGCGAAGTTCTTAACCGCAAGGTGCTTTCGGTGCAGAGTACCGGCTATGGGGTTGCGGATCCGAGTGATCCGTCGAAGGTAGCCATCATGCTCTCGCAGAGTGCCATTGTCTCTCCCTATATAAACAGGGGAGAGAGCGAAAACGGCGTGAAAGCGACCATAGAATTTGTCTTTTGGGGGCTTGATGGCAATACAGTGATAGCTTCCCTACCTAAATCGACAGATAAGGTGTTTGTGGAATGTGAGGATGAGAACGGCCAGTGGAGTGAAATCGGCACAGTGAAGTCGTCGGCTTCGGTATCGGGCGGAGTCCATACGCTTGTCATCCCCAGTTTCATGCCGAAAGAGATATTCCGTCTCCGCTTTAGGCTGGAATCCACCACCGAACTTCCCGACGAAACCTCCCATACCGTTTATTTTGCGGGTATCAGCAATATCCGCATCGAGTCCCTGTCTCCCGAAGATCCCGACGAACCCGTGTGTGAGGCGGTGAAGTACCTGCAGGTGGAGGACGGCAGCCTGACACCCGACGGTGTTACCTTGAAATGGTATGACGAAAACAACGATCCCGCACCTTTGGAATACAGTGTTCTCTATAAAGAGGAGTCGGAAGAGGAATGGAACGTCTATCCCACCACCCGTACGAATGCTTCGCTGACCGGTCTGCAGGCCGGCAGTTCGTATACGGCTATGGTGCGCACCTATTGCACGTATGAGGACAGCAGCGAGCTTTCGACCCCGGTTACCTTCACGATTCCTTCGTGCGGAGCGCCCACTTCGGTGCTCGCCAGCAACCTCCAGGCCACTTCGGTAGACCTTTCGTGGGAGGGAAGCGGTTTGAGCTACGCCGTGGTCTACGCGCCGCGCGTGGGGAACACCGACTCCGTTATCCTCTATACCGAACAGAAGACCCTCCCGCTGACGGAACTGACCCCGAACACGCCTTATAAAGCTTATGTGATTTCCTATTGCGGGGCGGAAAATACCGTGCCGTCCGATCCTTCGGCCACGGTGTATTTCAATACGCCTGAAGCGTGCACCGCTCCCGAACTCGAGTTGGTGGAGGGCAGCGTGACCTGGCAGAGCGCCTGGTTCACCATCAAGTCGCCGGCAATAGACCGTCAGATCCGCATCTTTGCGAAAGACAGTCTGCTCTGCCCCGTAGAATACGGTTATGTATCGCAGAAGGATACGCTGAAACCGAACGGCTTTATCGATTGCGAGAACACCACCTACGTGATTATGGCGCGCTCGCTCTGCACAACCGATACCAGCGAGTGGTCGGAGGGATTGGAATTCACTACCTTGCCCGTACCCGAGTGCGGTGCCCCTTCGAACCTGCAGGCGTGGGTGGAAGCCGATGGCCGCTCCGCCACCGTAAGTTGGACGGCAGGCGAGAACAATAAGTCGTGGCTGTTGATGCACAAGGAAAAATCCGCGCAGCGATACGATACGCTCCCGGTATCGAAACCCTTCTCCGCTTTCTACGGACTCAAAGCCAATACGGTCTATACATGGAGGATTCAGGCCAACTGCGACCGCTACCTATACAGCAATCTCGTCTACGGCGAGGATTTCTCCACCGCCACCGAGGTATCGCTTTCTTCGGCCTTGTTCGCCGACAAGTTGCGGATGCGGGTGGACGCGAATCGGATTGAAATCGAGAATGCGGACGGGGTGTACATCAAGACCCTGGAAGTGATTTCGATGGATGGAAAACGTCTGAGAACCTATACGATAAATTCGTCTGACAATGTATTGATTCCGCACACCCTGCCTTTCGGCCCGGCGGTGTTCCGTATCACGGGCAAGGGCGGACAGACGGCGGTTTATAAATGGATAATAAAATAAAACACAACACAACTACATGAAAAGAATTGCAATGGTATG
>CAZEOJ010000136.1:0-3784 GCA_964513825.1 uncultured Bacteroidaceae bacterium | reverse complement strand
ACCCTCGTAGGTGCTGTCGGGATTGCGGTTCTCCTTAATCATCAACGAAAGCTCCATAGCATCGTTGGCGATGAGTTTGGAAGTGGCCGCGCGCAACACATCGAGCTGGCTCTCCGCCCATTCGAACTCACCTATATAATAAGAAAGACGGGCGTTCTGCAACTTGGCGTAAAAGCCCTCCGCGTCTTGCTTAAAGTCTTTCTCCACTTGGCTGTAAAGCAAGGTGGCGTCCCATACCTTATTATAATAGAGCAGAATATCGGCAAGTTCTATCTTGATGCGCGCCTTTTGGAGCGGGCTGAACGTGCGCGCGGCAAGAGCCTGTTGCAGAACGACCTGCGCACTGTCGGGCTGATGCGTGTAGTAGGCGTAGATCCGCGCCAGATTGCGGTGCATCTCGGGAGGTGCCTCGCCGCCCAACTCCGTCAGAAGGCGTTTGTATTCTTGCTTTATACGGTTGATTTGCAGCGAGTCGCGTATAAGTCCGTTTTCCACGCGATGAAAATAGAGGTTGAGCAGATCGATGCGGCTGTCGCGCACCAACGCCGCATTGAGCCCACCCTTGCTGCCCTGTCCGATAAAGGTTTCGTATTGCTCCTGCGCCAAATCGTATTCGCCGGCCGACACCAAACGGGCGATCGTCTGATACCATTTGCGGCCCTGGTCGCCGAAACGCAGCACATAGGAACGCGCCTGACGCACCGCCGCCTCGTATTCTCCGTTCTGTAAAAGCGTCCATACAAACAAATCCTGCACAACGGGGGCGTCGGGCTCGGCCTGCGCCTTCTTGCCCACCCACGCAAGGATTTCGCGTCTCATTTTGAGGGGATTGCGGGCGCCCTCGCCCGCCAGGAGCGACTGCAAGCGGGCATAGACCTCTTCTTCGTGACCGCTCTCGGCCTGCATCCAGGCCACATATTCGTCGAGCATCTGCTCATACTGCCCGTTCAGACGGTAGAGGTTGGCCAAAGCCGAGGCATAGGCGGGCGAGGGCGCCCCCGAAACCTTGCGCCCCTGCTTATACACCTCGATAGCCGGGGCATACAGACGGGTCTTCTCCACGATTTTCTCCGCCAACTCCTCCACCGAAAGCCCCGCCTGCGAGAAATCGGTTTTCTGCACAATTTCCTGCAACACGGCATCGGCCTTATTCTTCTGATTCTGCAAAAGATAGTTCTGTGCAAGATCCACTTTCACCAAGACGGGAAGCGCGCTCGCCTTCATCTGCCGGCGGATAAGCTTCTCGGCTTTGTCGAATTGGGAAAGCGTTTGCAGACAGCTCAAATAGCCTTGATATACAAAAATCTGCGGGTCTTCCTTATAGAGTTCTTCGTAGAGGGCGAGCGCTTTCTCGGTCTGCCCTCCCTCGGCATAACGCCCCGCAAGTTGCAGACGATTCGCCTCCTGCGCGTGCAGGCACGCAGGCGCTGCCCCCGCGAGGCACGCGATGACGCCTCCCAGAACGAGGGCGAAAAACCTACGCATGACAGTCAATCGGTTAGTCAATCCTGTCGAATCCCGTAAATTCCTGCAAGGCCTTGGGGATGCGGATACCGTTCTCGTCCTGGTGGTTCTCCAAGAGGGCGGCCACCACGCGGGGCAGCGCCAACGCGCTCCCGTTGAGCGTGTGCAGGAGGCGCGTCTTGCCCTCGGCATCCTTGTAGCGCAGGTGCAGACGGTTGGCCTGATAGGTTTCGAAATTCGACACCGAGCTCACTTCCAGCCAACGTTTCTGCGCGGCGCTATACACCTCGAAATCGAAGGTGAGCGCGGACGTGAAACTGATGTCGCCGCCGCACAGCCGCAACACACGGTAGGTAAGTTCGAGCTCTTCGAGCAGATGCCCCACATGGGCGCACATCTCGTCCAACACCTTATACGAATCCTCGGGTCTCTCCACGCGCACGATCTCCACCTTGTCGAACTGGTGCAGACGGTTCAAGCCCCGCACGTCCTTGCCGTAGGAGCCGGCCTCGCGACGGAAACAGGCCGAATACGCGCAGTTCCTTACGGGCAGGTCCTTTTCTTGCAGGATGCAGTCGCGGTAGAGGTTGGTGACGGGCACTTCGGCGGTGGGAATCATATAGAAATTGTCCAGACCGATGTGATACATCTGCGCGTCTTTGTCGGGAAGCTGGCCGGTGCCGTAGCCCGAGGCCTCGTTCACCATCAAAGGCGGCTCTATCTCCACATAACCGGCCTTGCCGGCGCGGTCGAGGAAAAAGTTTATCAACGCCCGTTGCAGACGCGCGCCCTTGCCTTTGTAGACCGGGAAACCCGCTCCCGTAATCTTGTTGCCGAGCTCAAAATCAATGATATTGTATTTGGCGGCCAATTCCCAATGGGGAAGCGCGTTTTCGGGCAGATGATCGAGTTCGCCCACCTGACGTTCCACCACGTTGTCGGCGGCATCCTTACCCTCGGGAACGCTCTCGTGGGGCGTATTCGGAATACTGTATAAAAGGTTCTGTATCTGCTGTTCGAGTTCGCCCGCCTTGGCCGAAAGCTCCTTGCTCTTCTCTTTCGAGAGCGCGGTTTTCTCTTTGAGGGCGTCGGCTTCCTGCTTCTTTCCCTGTTTGTAGAGGTCGCCTATCTCTTTCGAGATTTTGTTGGATTCCTGCAAAAGCGCTTCCAGCTCCTGCTGGGTGCGGCGACGGTCGGCATCCAAGGCCAAAATCCTGTCGATGTTCTCCTGGGCGGCGGCGTAATGTTTTTTTTGGAGGGCGCGAACCACTTCGGCGGTGTTTTCGCGGATAACTTGCAACTGCAACATAGCGGTCTGATTTTTACGATGCGAAGGTAATGATTTTCACCGATACGGCCTGTGGCACTCAATCGCCGTCAATATGACCCGTGTCGTAGCCGAAACGACGCAGGAGCTGGTCGTCGTTCCTCCAATTCTTCAACACTTTCACCCGCAGGTTCAAGAAAATCTGCTTGCCGAGAAATTTCTCGAATTCCTTGCGCGCGTCGGTGCCCACACGTTTGAGGGCGCTCCCGCCCTTGCCTATCAGAATGCCTTTCTGTGAGTCTTTTTCCACATAAATCACGGCCTCGATGCGGTCGAGTTTGGCCATTTCCTTATAGCTTTCTATCTCCACCTGCACCGAATAGGGAATTTCCTGCTTGTATTGCAGCATGATATGCTTGCGGATAGTCTCGGAGGCAAAGAAACGGAGGTTGCGGTCGGAAAGCTCGTCCTTGGGAAAATAGGCGGGATTGTCGGGCAGCTTTTCGAGAATCATCTCCAAAAGACGGTCGGTCTGAAACTTATGCAACGCGGAAATGGGCAGGATTTCGGCTTGCGGGATTTTTTCCTGCCAATAGGCAATCTTTTTCATCGCCTCCTCCTGCGTGACCGTATCCACCTTGTTGATTAAAAGTATGATAGGTTGTTTGAGATTCTGTATCCGCTCGATGATGCCGGGGTTCTTGAAATCTTCGCCCACGTCGGTAATCAAAACGAACACATCGGCTTCGTCGAGGCTGTTCTCGATACTCTTGAGCATGGATTCCTGCAACTTGTAGTGGGGGTTGAGGATGCCGGGGGTGTCGGAGAACACAATCTGATAGTCTTCGCCGTTGAGGATGCCGAGGACTTTTTCGCGCGTGGTCTGCGCTTTGGGCGAGGTGATGGAGAGTTCTTCCCCCAACAGCGCGTTCATCAAGGTGGATTTGCCCGCGTTCGGATTGCCGATGATGCTCACGAATCCGGAACGATGCGTTTTCTTCTGCTTTTTTTCCATGCCCAAATTTACAACAATTACAACTTCCCGAAGAAGTT
>CAZEOJ010000135.1:0-3789 GCA_964513825.1 uncultured Bacteroidaceae bacterium | reverse complement strand
AATAGAGGTCGGGAAAGCCCACATCGCCCAGCACAAGGTCGAACAGATCGGTCTGTGGATTCTTGAACGCCCACAGCGTGGAACCGGCGTGCTTGCGGTGAGGCCGATTGTCCGCCCGCGCCGAAGCCGTGTTGTTGCGCGGACTGCAACTGTCCAGATAAATCACATTGCTTTCTTCACTCTCCACAAAACAGCCCCAGCTCCAATCTTCCACCCGGAACAGAAACGTATCGGCACGTCCTAATTCCTCGCGGGCGAAATTGCGGTAATACAGCAGGAAATCGCCCGACGACGGCACCCAGAAGTTCAACACGTCCAAGTCGCCGTCGCCGTCTATATCGGCTATCACGGGATAGTCTTCGCTAGTGCAGTAAAGGGGTGTGTTCCGTCCGAACATCTCGGCTTCCAGGCCGTCTGTGATTTTTTGAAAGTTCCCCGAAACGTTTTTATAGACCGCTATGCCCGAAATGCCGTTGAAGGTAAAGATGTCTTTCTGTCCGTCGCCGTTGTAGTCGTGGGTCTGCACCCAGGCGCGCAGGGGCGGCAGGTGTTGTTCGGCACCCTGCAACCATTGCCAATCGTGACTGAAACACCGCACCCGCGAACCGACGCGGTCGAAAGCGATATAATCTTCGAGACCGTCGCCGTTGATGTCGAGGGCGGCGAAATGGGCGGCATTGATTCCCCCGAACCAAGCCTGCGGCGTGGTCTGCGGCGAGAACACCTGCGGCGGAACCTGCTGTGCGGAAACTTCCCCGAACACAGCTCCGAAAACCGCCGCGAGCCCCAAAAAGAAAAGGAGACCGAAGCCTCCTTTTACATACTTGTCACGAATTTTCATCGCTCTTCTTTGAAGAGCCTCGCAAGAGACTCGAACTCTCGACCTGCTCATTACGAGTGAGCTGCTCTACCGACTGAGCTAACGAGGCTTGTGTCGGGATGACAAGATTCGAACTTGCGACCTCAACGTCCCGAACGTTGCACGCTACCAACTGCGCTACATCCCGATAAGGGCGGCAAAGATAGCATTTTTTTAGGAATATGCCTAAAAAGCACCCGGACACAACCCTACGGCTGCCTCCGAGTGCTTTTCGGACACCTCCTTACGTGCCTTAGTTGCGCGTGGGGTCGAAAACCAACGTGAATACGAGGTTTTTTCCTGCCGTATTGTCGCTCATGGTCACCTTCATGGTAACTTTGGCCACACTTTCACCCACGATATAGGCGATGTCGATTTTATCTTCTTCTCCGCCATAAGTCTTTCCTGGTTCCAGCGTTTCGTTGTCGATGCTGTTGCCCGCACGGCATCCTCCGAATCCGCAGATGGTGAGGATGGCATCTTCGGGTTGAACTTCTTCGAACTTCATCGAGAAATCCACCTTGGAGGTTGCCTTAGAGGTAATCATAAAGTCCGCCTCCATATCATCTCCGGCAACACAGGCCTTGCGTATCTCGATGGTGGCACCATCCACAATGGTTTTACCGTCGCAGGTGGCCGTGAAACTCAAACCGGACGCAGGCGTCGGTTTTTCTTCTTCCCGAGGATCATCAGGCTTGCAAGCAGCAAACATGCTCATGGTCAACAAACCCAAAAGGCATACTTTCCAATAATTTTTCATATTTTTCATTTTTTGAGGTTATTAATCTTACTCAATATCAATATGCGCGGCCTGTATCACTTCGCGGCTGCGCATATTCACCAAAGCTACCACCACGGAAAGTTTTTCCGACCGCCAGGCCTCCAAAACCGGAGCACGATAGGTCTGCGTGAACTCCGTCCCCTTTTCGGGTCTTTCGTTCAGCACCTTATCGCCCCAAATATCGCTAAACAACATGCGGAAAACATGGTTGTGCACATAGCCTTTATCTCTACCCTCGGGTGTGAGTTGTTCGGCCACGATGCTGTCTTCAATCACCATAGCCAAAATGCCTATTTCGCCTGCCCGGGTGTAATTCTCCACAAAACTGCCCTCTATCGCCACATTCACTTCCAACCCCTCTCCCCACCAAGCGTTTCCACTTAAACGTGCGTAGTTGGTGGAATCCAAGAGAAAACCCGTCACCATATTTGCCCATGCCGGATAATCCTTGGCACCTCCCGTGCGGTTAATCAGACCGTTGGGCAACTGAGGAATGGCATAGGCGGTGGCATAGGTCTGAGCCACATCGGTACACAAATCCACACTGTCCGAATAAGGTTTTGTCAAGCCTGTCGGAGTTTTGGGATAATAGGCCACCAAAATCACATTTTCACCATAAAATTCGGTGAGATTATGGGCTTGTCCTGCCGCTTTGGGGCAATTCACGCAACGCACACCCGAAAAATCCTCCAACAAGACGTAGCGGTCGCTCGAAACCGAACCCTCGTAGTCTACTTTCCGTTGGTCGTCGGGAATTTTGTTGCAGGAAGAAAAAGCCACCATCGCGGCCATCCCCGCCAGCAAACCGATATATTTTAAACTTTTCATGGATGTCTAAATTAAAATGAAGAACTCATCGTAAGCATCACGCCGTTGGAGGCGGGCACTTCGCGGCAGACACCACCGGCACACAGGATACCCGCACGCACCTTGCCGTAGGATAATTGGATACGGGTGGCATCGTGTACGTAGGTGGCCGAAACATAGTAGTAGTGGTAGCGTTTGCTCTTGTCGTTGTTGCCCACATTCCATTGGTCGGATACCGACACGAACCAAGACGGTGCCAAGGTATATTCGAGCGTTCCCATCAACCAATCCTGCTCGGCCTGTTTGGTGTGCATATATTGCAGTTCCAGACGGAGAGCGTGTTTTTTGAGAAACATATAAGTGAAGTCGCCCACGGCTATGTGTGCATACACACGGGGGTCGCCGTGACCTTCCACCTTATCTTGGTTGTAGAGTTCGAACATATACATCAAGGTCATCTTGAAGTGTTTGTTGAACTTGTGCTGAACCTCGAAATTGGCGTCTATAAAGTAAATCTCGTCGGGATTGAGGTGGAACAGGCGAGAATCATAGCCGAAAGTGCCTTGTGCGGGAGTTTCGCCTCCGCTCGGATTGGTGATGTTGCGGCGCTCGGGAGCGAAAGCCGCCGAAGCGTTCAACTTCAAATCGGTGCCGTATTTGCCTCCCAAAACCGTACCGCGCTTGATTTTATACTGGAAGTCGGCCTGAAAAGCCACTTCGCCCTCCGACTGACAGGCATAGGGATACATCGAAGCCAGGCTGTAGGTGTGCTGACGGGTCAAAGCCGGCATATAGTTGATGAAACCGTAGTTGCCCATTTCCTGACGGTCGCCGCGGAAACCCATATTGTCCACACTCTTGGCCTGCAACAAGAAGCCGAAGCCGCGCATCGAATAACCGAGATTGAGCAACAAGGCCTGTCCCGGCTTGTAGATATAGCCGTTCTCGGCCGAAGGGTCGTTGGCCTTGTAGACGTATTCGCCGTCAAAACTTACGCCGTGGCTCTCCACATTCAAACGAACCGCACCCGCGGCCACATTCTTGGGAAGGTTAAGTTCTTTGAGACTCAAATCGGCAAGACCTGTCTCGGGGTTTATCGTCTCTTCCACCACCCTGAAACTCTGCGCGTCCTGATATTTCGACACGAAACTACCGCCCAAGGTGATGCGCGTGCCCCAATCCTGCATGGGCTTGATGAACTCGTTGAACGCCAAGTTCAGATCCAAGCCACGCACCAAACCCACATGATCCCAGAAATGCCGCTGCGTTCCCACCAAACCTTTGATAGTGATACCGGCGGTGGGGGTGATGATGGCCCTCGCGCCCGTGATGGCATTGTCGA
>CAZEOJ010000134.1:0-3789 GCA_964513825.1 uncultured Bacteroidaceae bacterium | reverse complement strand
TTACAAAAGTACGTCAAATTATGTTAATTTTGCAAAAAAACACCGAGAAGATGCAGTGGCTATGCCTGTTGACCGATTGGGGGCTGAGCGATCCCTACGTGGCCGAATTCAAGGCCCGACTGTGGACCGAACTCCCCGACGCCCGCATCCTCGACATCACCCACACCGCCCCCCGCCACGACCTCAACGCCGCCGCCTACATCCTCTCCGACTTTTTCCGCTACACCCCCCAAGGCAGCATCTTTATCGTAGGCATCAACGACATCGCCTCCGAACAGAACCCCCACGTGGTGGTGCGCGTGGACGACCGCTACATCATCGGCGCCGACAACAGCCTTTTCCCGCTGTTCTTCTACCTGTTAGGCAAGAAACCCCAATCCATCATAGAGATAGACACCTGCCAAGACTATCTCGACGCCGTGCTCACCTTTCCCGCCCGCGACCTGTTCGCCAAAGTGGCACGCCTGATAGCCGAAAAACGCTTCGGCGAGATAGGCTATCCCGTGGAACACCTGCATTCGGTGCAGATGAGCGGCAGCTTCCTCCGCCTGTTGGCCGAACGCCAGCCCGACGGCACCCAGATAGGCCTGCGGCTGGTGGGCAAAATCCTCTTTGTGGACGGCTTCGGCAACGTGGTGTCGGACATCACCTTCCAAAAATACAGCGAATGCGTGCGGCAATATCCCGATATCACGCTCTCGCTCAAAAAACAACGCGTGCCCCAGGCCGCCGTGGTGAAAGCCTACCCCGACGTGGAGGAAGGCGACGTGGCGATGATTTTCCTCGAAAACAACCTCATGGAAATCTCGGTGAACCAAGGCTCCTGCGCCAAACTCTACGGACTGCGGCGCGGCGACGAAGTGCAGCTGGTGTTCAAGGACGCCCCTGTCAAACAAATCAAAGTGTAAGGTTTTGTGAAAGCGCTTCTGCAAAAAGAAATCCGGCAGTTTTTCTCGGGCCCCACGGCCTATTTGGTGTTGACGGTGTTCTACGTAAGCAACGCCCTCATGCTCTTTGTGCTGCCCACAGGCTTCAATATCTTCGACGCAGGCTACGCCACGCTCGAACCCTATTTTTCGTGGGCACCGTGGGTGTTCCTCTTTCTGATACCCGCCCTGTGTATGCGCAGTTTCGCCGAGGAGAAGAAGACCGGCACGATGGAAGTGTTGCTCACACGCCCCCTTTCGAGCGGACGCATCGTCTTTGCCAAATACATTTCTTGTATTATTATATTGGTGATATGCCTGCTGCCAACCTTTGTCTACCTCTATACCGTGTCGTCGCTCGCACGACCCGCCGGCAACATCGACTTGGGCGCCTTTTGGGGAGCCTCCTTAGGACTGCTGCTCTTGGGCGCGGCCTTTGCGGCGGTGAGCCTTTTCATGTCGTCGCTCACCGACAATCAGGTGGTGGCCTTTGTGCTGGGAGCGGGAGCCTGCGCGGTGCTGTATGTAGGCTTTGACCTGTTCGGCGCCGCCACCGCGCAGGGAGGCCGTGCGCTGGCCGTGGGAGGCCTGGGCATCCACGGGCATTATATCTCGTTGAGCCGGGGCGTGATAGACGTGCGCGACCTGCTCTACTATGCGGGCGTGGTGACGCTTTTCCTCTCGCTGTGCGTCTGGAGGGTGGGCGTGCGCCGTACCGCCGCCTGCTGGGTGGCCATCGCCGTGGCCGTGGTGGTGAATGGCGTGATGTCGTTCTTTCCGCTGCGCCTCGACCTCACCGCCGACCGCCGATACACCCTGCTTCCCCTCACCAAACAGATACTCAAAAGCAACCGCGAGCCGGTGTTGGTGAACGTCTACCTGACGGGCGACCTGCCCGCAGGCTTCAAACGCTTGGAAAAGGCCGTGCGCGAGACCCTCGACGAATTCCGCGTGTATCATCCCGCCCTCCGCTATAACTTTGTGGATTTGTATGATATGGACGACGAAGCGCGGCGGCAGGCACGTATGCAGACGCTGGCCGAGGCGGGCGTGCAGCCCACGCAGCTGGAGGTGAAGACCAAGGAGGGAACCACGCGGCGGCTTGTCTTTCCTGCGGCGGAGATACGTTATGGCGGCACACAGGCCGCCGTGAACCTCCTGGCCGAACAATGGGGGCGCGGCGCGGAAGAAACCCTCAACCTGTCGGTGGAGAACATCGAGATACAGCTTGCCGGCGCGTTGCGCAGCCTGTTCACGCCCCCCACGCAGAGCGTGGCCTTTGCGGAGGGACACGGGGAGTTCGGCTATCTGCAAACCTATTCTTTCGGCCGCGAACTGGCCAAATACTACCGCACCGAGCGGGCGCTTGTGTCCGACGACCCCTCGTGCCTGCTGCGGCGCGACAGTGCGGGAGCCTGGCAACCGCGCTACACGGCCCTTGTGGTGGCGCACCCCACCCAGCCGTTCAGCGAGGCGTGCAAATATGTGCTCGATCAATATGTGATGTACGGCGGCAAGGTGATGTGGCTGCTCGACGCGGGCGACGGCTCGCTCGACTCGCTGCGCGGGGAGAGCCTTTTCAACGCCATGCCCTACGAGCTGCGCTTGGAGGATGTTTTCTTCCGCTACGGTTTCCGTCTGCGGAACGATATGCTTCTGGACAAGAACGCCGCCCCTTCGCCTATGGTGACGGCCTATCAGGGTTCGCGACCCGTCATCGAGTATATCCCCAACTACTATTGCCCCGTGGTGGAGATGTGCGCGCTGCCGCCCGACAAGCGGGCTTTGGCGCAGGGTGTGGGAAGCGTGCGCTTGCAGGTGGCCTCGGGGCTCGACACGCTCGAGAACGCGGTGCGCAAGACGCCTCTGTTGGCCACGTCCGACCATTCGTACAAGATTCGGTTGCCGCACGCGATGTCGGCCGACTTGATGCGCAACGATGTGGATGTGAGGCGTTTCCGCGAGAAGTCGCAGATGGTGGCCTTGCTCTTGGAGGGCGTTTTCCCGTCGGCCTATCCGTTGGTGAAGCCGGCTCTGCGGGGCGAGGGCGGTTTTGTGCCGCGGCGGGAGAGTGTGCCGGGGGCGATGATCGTGGCGGGCGACGGCGATCTGGCGCGCAACGACATCATGCCGCAGACGCACACGCCTATGCCGTTGGGGCTCGACCGCTATACGTTGCAGCAATACGGCAACGGCGATTTTCTGATGAACGGGGTGCATTATCTGTGCGGGAATATGGAATACGGGCAGTTCAAGGCGCGCGCGGTGAAACTGCGGCTGCTCGACAAGACGGCGTTGGTCCGCGCGCGCCGTGCCTACACCTGGCTCAATCTCCTGCTCCCCTTGGTCTGCCTGGCGCTTTTCGGGGGGCTTTTCGTCTGTCTGCGCCGTCACCGTTATTCCCGTCACGCATGAAAAAGGTTCTGTATGGGGTTCTTGCCGCCCTTGTGGGGGTGATGTTGCTCGCCGCCGTGTTTTTCCGCCGGCAGGCTTCCACGGCGCCCGTCCGTCTCTCCGACAGGTATCTCGATGCCGTCACCTCCCTCCGTCTGCATTTTCCCGACGGCTCCTCCTTCGCTCCCGATTATATTAATAAAGATTTCCTACATGTGCTCAACCTGTGGGAGATTGATGAAATCGCCTCCGACAGCCAGACGCACGCCCTCCGCGCGCAGGAGCCCGTCACCCTCACACTCAAAAATAAAAACAGGACCGTCTATAAGAAGAAGGGCTATAAAGAAAACGGGAATTTCTATCTCGATGCGGGACGCAAGGGCCTCTACAAGATGCGGTGCGACTACCTGCCCAACACCTGGGCCGGCTTCTTCGACCCCGCCTCCCCCCTCTGGCAGAACCACCTGCT
>CAZEOJ010000133.1:0-3815 GCA_964513825.1 uncultured Bacteroidaceae bacterium | reverse complement strand
ACCATGTTGAAGGATTTATTGCTCAAAAACCGTTCCTGCCGCCGTTTCCGCCAAAAGGAGCGCATTCCCGCCGACGAACTCCGCCGCTGGGTAGACCACACCCGCTACTGCGCGTCGGGACGGAACCTGCAACCGCTCAAATACATACTGATACACAGCGAACAAGGTTGCGCCCAAGTCTTTCCTTTGCTCAAATGGGCGGGCTACCTGCCCGATTGGGAGGGGCCTGAGGAGGGCGAACGCCCCGCGGCCTACATCGTCCAGCTGTTGGACACCTCCCTGACCGAAAACCCGCTCTGCGACGAAGGTCTGCAACTGCAAGCCCTCACGCTCTCGGCGGTGGAGGCGGGCTATGCCTGTTGCATCATCAAGGCGTTCCAGGCTGAGGCCCTGCACAAATCGCTCAACCTTCCCGCCCACCTCAGGCCCTGCTATGTGGTGGCGGTGGGCAAAGGGGTGGAGGAAGTGAGGCTCGAGACGATGAAAGACAAGGATGTGCGCTATTGGCGCACGCCCGATAAGGTGCATCACGTGCCCAAGCGGACGTTGGAAGAAATCCTGCAAGGGGAACTTTAACCGCATACGGATGAAACGAGAGGAATTCAAGATAGAGGTCTGCGCCGACTCGCTGCAAAGCGTGTTGGCGGCCAAGAACGCGGGTGCCGACAGCGTGGAGGTGTGTTCGTCGATCCGCGAGGGCGGCATCACGCCCTCCTACGGGCTTATCCGCCATGCCGCCGCCGTGGAGGGGCTTTCGGTGCATGTGCTGATCCGTCCCCGCAGCGGCGATTTCCTCTATTCCGAACTGGAGCAGGAAATGATGTTGCAGGACATCGCCGCCGCCAAATTCCTCGGTGCCGACGGCATCGTATGCGGTATGCTCAACGCCGACGGCTCCGTCGACGCGTCTTTCCTCAAAAAATGCATACGGGCGGCCATGCCGCTCTCTTTCACCTTCAACCGCGCGTTCGACATGTGCCGGGATCCTTTCGAGGCGCTTTCCATGTTGGAATACTGCGGTTGTGCGCGCCTGTTCACGTCGGGCTTGCAGAACACCGCCCTCGAAGGCGCGCCCCTCCTCGCCCGCCTCTACGAGAAAGCCTCGCACATCACCCTCATGCCCGCCGGCAGCATCTCGCCCTCCAATATCGAGCGGATTGCCCGCGAGACCGGTGCGCGCGCCTTCCATTTCTCGGCGCAAACCCCCAAGCCCAGCGGCATGATGTTCCGCAACACCGCCGTCACGTTGGGCTATGATGCGGCGGGCCGGCGCGCCGACAATCCCGACCCCGCGCAGGAATATCTCACGCAGGTGGCCTCCGAGACCCAAATCCGCGAAATCATACAGAAACTCGAAAGCCTATGTTGCTGAATTATATTTGGATTGCCTTTTTCCTCATCGCGTTCGCGGTGGCGGTTCTCACCTTTGCCTTTACCGGCGATAGCGAGGTTTTCAAAGCGATTATCGACGCCACCTTCTTGTCGGCCAAAATGGCCGTCATGGACATCGCCCTGCCCTTGGCCGGCATCATGACCCTTTGGCTGGGTCTGATGAACGTGGGCGAGAAAGCCGGCGCCGTGCGCTTCCTCTCCAAAATCATAGGCCCGTTCTTTCACAAACTCTTCCCTGAGATTCCCGCCAACCACCCCGCCCAAGGCCAGCTCCTGCTCAATTTCTCGGCCAATATGCTGGGGCTCGACAATGCGGCCACCCCCCTCGGCCTCAAAGCCATGCAGAGTATGCAGGAACTCAACCCCAAAAAAGACACGGCCAGCAACGCCCAAATCATGTTCCTGGCTATCAACACCTCCGGCCTCACCCTCATCCCTATCGCCATTCTGGCGCAACGCGCCATTTTAGGGGCGGCCAACCCCACCGATATTTTCGTGCCCCTGCTCATCGCCACCTACTGCTCCACCTTGGGCGGCATCATCTACGTGGCTATCAAGCAAAGAATCAATCTTTTCAATAAAACCGTACTGGGTTGGTTAGGCGGCATCACCGCCGTCATCGCCGCGCTGATGTTCTATTGCCTCTCGCTCGAACCCGCGCAGCTGGCAAGGTTCTCCAACATTCTCGGCAACGGCATCCTGCTGCTGGTCATCGTCGGTTTCATCGGCGGCGGGCTCTATAAGAGAATCAATGTATACGAAGCCTTTATAGACGGAGCCAAAGAGGGATTTTCCACCACGATCAAGATCATTCCCTATCTCATCGCCATGTTGGTGGGCATCGCCGTCTTCCGTGCCTCGGGGGCGATGGGCTATCTGATAGACGGGCTGGCCTGGTGTTTCAACGCCCTCGGTTTCGACACCGATTTCGTTGGCGCGCTTCCCACCGCTTTCATGAAACCTTTGAGCGGAAGCGGAGCCAAGGCCATGATGGTGGAGACGATGAGCACCTACGGCGCGGACAGTTTCGTAGGGCGGCTCTCCTGCCTGTTCCAAGGCTCGGCCGATACCACTTTCTATATCATCGCGCTCTATTTCGGCTCGGTGGGCATCCGCAAAACCCGCTATGCGGTGCAGGCGGGGCTTATCGCCGACCTTATCGGTGTGGTCTCGGCCATTTTGGTGGCCTATGTTTTCTTTCATTAAAGAGGTGATATGAAGCGATTTTTGGCGTTTTTATTCGCGCTTGCCAGCCTCCCTCTTTCCGCACAGACCGGCGTGGGCTTCGCCTCCGTGCAGGCAATTTCTTCCGTGCCCGACTGCAAGCTGCCGCTCATTCATCTGAACGGTACCGACCGCCTTACCGTGAGTTTCGACGACTTGCAGGACCGCGACATGAACCTGCGCTACCGGGTGGTTTATCTCAACACCGACGGCACGCCTTCTTCCCTGCGCGAAATCGAGTATATGGAGGGCATCAACAAGACCGACATCAGCGATGTGGAGTATTCTTTCAACACGCGCAGCAACTACGTGCATTACAGTTTTGTCTTTCCGCAGAAAGGGAGGAATGTGAAACTTTCGGGTGCCTACCGTTTCGAGATTTTCGAGAGCGAGAACCCCGACCGCATCCTGCTTCGGATTCCTTTTATGGTATGCGAATCGGGTGTATCTATTGATGTGAAAATCAAACCGCCTACCCGTGTGGAGTGGGTTCGCTCGCATCAGGAGGTGGAGGCTATGGTGAAGCTTGTCCGCAACGATCTGCATGTGGTGCAGGCCGAAAGGAGCCTGCAAGTCTACGCCATGCAGAACCAAAACCTCCTCACCTTGCGCCGTCTGCCGCTGGCCTATCAGATTGGCGATGATTTCTATTATAAGGACAAGAACGAGAATGTGTTCGACGGCTTGAACGAGTTCCGCAACATCGATCTGCGTCCCATTATGTATGCGGGACGGGGTGTCGATTTCACGCGTGTGCTCAACGACAGGTGGAACGCGCAGACGTTGGTGCAGAAAAGTCGCGAATACAAGCCTTACCAGAGCGACGACGACATCGACGGGAACTTTGTCGTCAAGGCCGAGGGTATGGAGAACTCGGATGTGGAGGCCGAATATGTCATGGTGCATTTTGTGTTGCAGGAAAATCCCAATCCGATGCGCGAGGTGTATGTGATCGGCAAGTTCAATGACTGGACGTGTGGGCCCGGCAACCGCATGACCTACGACAACGGTCTGGGGATGTATACGGCGAGCCTGTTGCTCAAACAAGGCTTCTACGATTATATGTTTGCCGTAAAGACGGCCGACGGCATCCACATTCCCTATCTGGAAGGCAATCATCAGGAAACCGAGAACGACTATTATATATATGTGTTTTACCGCGAGCCCGGAGGCCGCAACGACCGCCTGCTCGGCGTAAC
>CAZEOJ010000132.1:0-3871 GCA_964513825.1 uncultured Bacteroidaceae bacterium | reverse complement strand
GCGTAGTGGGTTGGTTGTTTGGGCAAAAATGACGAAATTTGCAGGTTGAAGAACCGAAACAGTGCGAAAATGCCGCAAGCCAGCAGATTGAGGAATTTGGAGATACGCAACTGCGTGAAAGCGTTGCAGAAGGGCGAAACATTGCTCTATCCCACCGACACCATTTGGGGGTTGGGTTGCGATGCTACGTGCAAGGAAGCGGTATCGAAAATCTACCGCCTCAAAAACCGTGAGGAAGACAAGAGTTTCATCATTCTGGCCGATTCGGTCGAGATGATGAAGGCTTATGTGGAGGAGGTTCCTCCCGTGGCCTACGATCTCTTGGAAGCGATGAACGACACGCCGCTCACGATTATCTATCCGCAGGGCCGCGGCCTGGCCGACAATGTGCCGGGTGCGGACGGGAGTGTGGCCATCCGCATCGTGCAGGGCAAGTTCTGTTCGGAGGTGATTGCGAAATTCGGCAAGCCTATCGTATCGACTTCGGCCAACATATCGGGATTTCCCGCCCCGCTCAAATTGGCCGACATCGCCGAGCCTGTTTTGGCCGGTGTCGATCATATCGCCATTGTCAACGAACAATCTTTCGGCGATGTGCGCCCCTCGCGTATCATCAAGCTCGAAGAAAACGGCATGTTTCGTGTAATCAGAGAATAAGCCTATGAGATGAGCTTTCCGCTTTCCGCGGGTACGTTTTATGAAAAGACACATTTTCCTTAAAATATCGGTGGTTTGCGTCTGCCTTGTGCTTGCAGGGCGAGCGAGCGTGTACGCCCTTGGCTTTTCGGGTCCCAAAGTCCCCAACACGCCTCTTTACGACAGCCGCATGTTTCATTTCGGGTTCAGTCTCGGCATGAATTTCATGGATTTTGCGATTAAAAGCGACAAGAATCTGGGCTGTGAGGGCGATTCGCTTCTCGGCATCCGTCACGGTTTCAGCCCCGGTTTCTCGGTGGGCGTGGTGACCGACCTGCGTATGGGCAAATGGTTCAACCTGCGCTGCATACCCACGTTCAGCATGGGGTCGCGCAACATCGAATACAAGATTTCCGAGGCGGACAGGATTTTTACCGAGAAAAAGACCGTGGAGAGCATCATGGTCTTTGTGCCGTTGGAAGTGAAATGGAAGGCGGCGCGTATGATCGACCACCGTCCGTATGTGACGGCGGGCGTTCAATATGTGCTCGATATGGCGAGTCATAAATCCAAGAAGAAAGGCGAGGGGCAGGAGGAGGTTCCCCTCAAGCTCAACCGTCATGATTTCGGTGTGACCGCCGGGGTGGGTTGGGATTTCTTCTTGCCCTACAACAACAAGATTGCGGTGGAACTCAAAGCATACTTCGGTTTTCTCGATTTGCTCATGCGCGACAACACAATCTATACCGACCGCATCAACCGCCTCAACAGCAGGATGTTGCAACTTGTCATAACCTTCGAGTAGTGATGAGGAAGAGCCTTCAAATCAAACTGCGGGCGGGGAGCGGGCTTCGCGGACAGGCGTTGGAAAAGGCTTGTGCGGAGGCGTTGAAGGTGCCTTTGAATACAATCTCGCATGTGCGTCTGTGCCGTCTTTCGTTGGACGCGCGTCCCAAGATTCCTTGCTATGAAGCGTTGGTGGAGGTGTATACCGAGCCCGACCGTTATGTGGAGCCCGTCTATCATTTCGAGATGAAGAAAGCGGCGGCTTCCGAGAAACAGGCGGGTGTGGTTGTGGTAGGCATGGGGCCGGCGGGGCTTTTCGCGGCTTTGGCGCTGTGCCATGCGGGGGTGAAGGTGACGCTTCTCGAGCGGGGCAAGAAAGTGGACGAACGGGCCAAGGATGTGGGGACGCTGTGTCGGGAGGGGCGTTTGGACACGGAGTCCAATTATGCTTACGGCGAGGGTGGGGCAGGCTGTTTCTCCGACGGCAAGCTTTACACCCGTTCCAATAAACGCGGGGATATAGGCCGTGTGATGCGCACCTTTGTGCACTACGGCGCCGACCCTGCCATTCTCTATCAGGCGCATCCGCATCTGGGCAGCGACCGTATGCCGGCTATCGTGCGCCGTATGCGGGAGGCGCTTTTGGAAGCGGGGGCGGAAATCCGTTTCTCCACCTGTGTCAAGCAAATCCTTACCGACCGCAAGGGGCGTTTTGCGGCGGTGGTCGACCAGAACGGTGTGGAATATAAGGGCGATGCCCTTTTCTTGGCTACGGGAAATTCGGCCGACGACCTCTACCGCTATATCGACCGCGCGGGCTGGGCGTTGGAAGAGAAGCCTTTTGCGCTCGGGGTGCGTGTGGAGCATCCGCAGGCTTTGATAAATACGTTGCAGTATAAGGGCGCGGAGAAGCGTTGCGCTTTGCCGCCCGCCGAATATGCTTTTGTGGCGAAAACCTCTGCGTGCGACATCTTTTCGTTCTGCATGTGTCCGGGGGGCGTGGTGATTCCCGCCGCCACCGAAGAAGACGGTTTGGTGGTGAATGGCATGTCGGGGTCGGGGCGGCATGGTTCCTGGGCGAATGCCGGTTGGGTAGGGGCGGTGAACCGCAATCTGCTCGTAGCCGAGGGGTGCCGACTTTCGCCCGGGGTATTCGGGCTTCTCGACTACCGCCGTGCGTTGGAGAGAAAATTCTTCCAGCCCGGTTTTGTCGCGCCCGCGCAGAGGATGACCGATTTCCTGAACGGGAAAGTGAGCGGGAGTCTTCCTGAAACTTCTTATGTACGAGGTGTTTGCAGCACAGATATGAACAGGCTCCTACCTCCCTATATCGCACGTTCCTTAAAGGAAGCCTTCCGGCAGGTGGAGGGCAAGCGGCGCGGTTTCCTCACGCAAGACGCCCTTTTGCTCGGCTTGGAATCGCGTACTTCGTCGCCCGTGCGCATTCCGCGTCACGAAGAAAGCCTGCAACACCCGCAGGTGGCGGGTTTCTATCCTTGCGGTGAGGGGGCGGGCTATGCGGGGGGCATCACGTCCTCCGCCCTCGACGGGCTCAACTGTGCCGAGAGTTATTTGCGGGATAGAGGCCTGGATTGTAACTTTGCATGTATAAAAACAGAAATATGAAAGGAATCATTTTAGCCGGCGGTGCCGGTACACGTCTTCACCCCCTCACGTTGGCCATGAGCAAGCAGATGATGCCTGTTTACGATAAACCTATGATTTATTATCCGTTGTCGGTGCTCATGATGGCGGGAATCCGCGATATTCTCATCATTTCCACGCCGCAGGACTTGCCTAATTTCGAGAAACTTCTGGGCGACGGAAGCCGCATAGGATGCCGTTTTTCGTATAAGGTGCAGGAGGTTCCCAACGGGTTGGCGCAGGCTTTTGTGCTGGGCGAGGAGTTTATCGGCAAAGACAAGGTGGCTTTGGTGTTGGGCGACAATATTTTCTATGGAACGGGCATGGCGGGTCTGATGCAGGAGAACAGCGATCCCGAGGGTGGGGTGGTGTTCGCCTATCATGTTTCCGACCCGGAGCGCTACGGTGTGGTGGAATTCGACGAGCAGATGAAGGCGCTTTCGATAGAGGAGAAGCCGGCCAAGCCCAAGTCGAACTATGCGGTGCCGGGGCTCTATTTCTACGACAATTCGGTGGTGGAAGTGGCCAAGAACCTCAAGCCCAGCGCGCGGGGCGAGTACGAGATCACCGATGTCAACAAATACTATCTGGAAAAGGGCAAGTTGAAGGTGGGGATGTTGGGACGTGGCACGGCGTGGTTGGATACGGGTACTTTCGAGTCGCTTTTGCAGGCGAGCCAGTTCGTGCAGACCATTCAGCAGCGGCAAGGCTTAATGGTGGGTTGCATCGAGGAAGTGGCCTACCGCATGAAGTTCATCACCGCCGACCAACTGCGCGACATCGCCCAACCCCTTATGAAAAGCGG
>CAZEOJ010000131.1:0-3920 GCA_964513825.1 uncultured Bacteroidaceae bacterium | reverse complement strand
CTTCTTTCTTCAACAGTCCTTTTCTTTGGTTGATTTGGATTGCGCTTGCCTCCATCTTCTGTCTGATGTTCGCATGGACGGTTTCGCCGTGGTATGTGCATGAGGGTGCGGACAGCGCCATTTTCAAGATTATGGGGTTGGGTATTCTGGAAGGGAAACTGCCTTATCGGGATCTGTTCGACCATAAAGGTCCCATTATCTTTTACCTGAACGCATTGGGGCTTATGGGGGGAAAAACCGGATTGCTTCTGCTGCACATCCTCTTCCTCTCCGTTACGCTTTACCTTATTTATCTCATTTCGTGTTTCTTTACTTCCTGCAGGAATTCCTTTTGGGTTTCGTTGATTGCGCTTCTTTTCTGGGCTATTTTTGTTGAAAACGGAAACTTGGTGGAAACCTTTATGGTTCCGGCCATCGCCTTGTCTCTCTATCTCGCCTTGCGCATCTATAGAAACCCCGACAAGATATTCGGAAGCTATTTCATCGGCCTCTGTTTCGCGTGGATTCTTTTGATGCGGATGAGCGATGCCGTGATGCAGGTGGGGGGACTCTTTGCGGGTCTATGCCTGTACGGTTTCCTTCAAAAACGGTTCAAGAAGACCCTGCTTTCCATCCTTTGGTTCTTGGCCGGTGCCGCCACCTTGATTTTGCCATTCGTCATCTATTTCGCCGCACAAAACGCCCTTGCGGATTTCTGGTACGGAAATTTCACCTTCAACTATCTGTATCATCGAAGAGCCCATCACGCGCTCTACAATTACGGAAACACCAACATCCTTATTTTCCTTCTCCTTTCCTGCATTCTGGCTGTCGGAAAGAAAAAGGAGCTGTCGTATCTTTATTTCGTTTTTGTTCCCGTGGCGGTATTATCCTATTTCCTTGTGGGAAAATATAACTTTCTCCACTACTACCTCATCTATATGCCTCTGTTTGCCCTTTGCACAAGCCTGTTGTTCAACAAGTATTATATTTCGCTTGTGTTGTGGATCTTGATTGCCGGTTGCGGCTTCGCGTCCCCGGGGATGAATGTACGTCAGAGCACGGATCTTTGGGTGCAGCAGCTTCAACGGAACAAGAAAACCGCAAGGATATACGAAGAGGCCGGAAAGCTTTTCGCCTGTGTTCCCGACAACGAGAAAGACGATATCTGGTGTTATAACGTGGTGAGCTTCGGCAATGGCAATCTGGGCATTTTTCCCTACCACGGCATTGTGCCTTGCAATCGTTTCTTTTGTTACTGGCATCTGACTTATGACGATTTGCAGGAAACCGAGAGTATAGAAAACCACTATCCCAAATGGGTGGTGTTGGACGACAGAGAGTCTTTCCCGAAAGGCCACGAACATATCGAAGCCAACTACGACCTTGTTTTCAAGACGGATCCCTCCGTCTGTCTACTCGAATTATATCGGTTACGCCAAAATTGAAAAGATGAACACCACACCGCATAAAAAACTGGTTTCCATTCTGGTTCCTTGCTACAACGAAGAGGCGTCCTTGCCTCACCTTTGGGCGGAACTGCAGAAAATCATGACCGACGATTACGATTGGGAGGTGCTTTTCGTGAACGACGGTTCCAAAGACCGCACCTTGCAGATTCTGAACGAACTCTACCATACCGACGAGCGCGTGAGCGTGGTGGATTTGTCGCGCAACTACGGCAAGGAAAAGGCCATGCTGGCGGGTTTCGACCATGTGGCCGGCGACTGCATGGTGATTATCGACGCCGACCTGCAGGACCCTCCCCGTCTGATAAAGGAGATGTTGCAGAAGTGGGAGGAGGGTTATGACGATGTGTACGCGCACCGTATCTCGCGCGGCAAGGAATCGTGGCTCAAACGCAAATTCTCGCTTCTTTTCTACAGAATCCTGCAAAAAGGTTCTTCGTTGGATATTCCCGAAAACGTGGGCGATTTCCGCCTGCTCGACCGCAAGTGCATCGAGGCCTTGAAAGAACTCCGCGAGTCGGAACGCTATACCAAGGGGCTTTTCTGTCAGATCGGTTTCAAGAAAATAGGCATCGACTTCGACCGCGACGACCGCGTGGCCGGCACCACCAAATGGAATTTCAGGAAATTGTTTTTCCTGGCGGTGGACGGCATCGTCTCGTTCTCCAACTTCCCCTTGCGCATATCCACCCTTCTCGGCTCCATCGCCGCGCTGGTGTCTTTGATTTTGGGCGGGTTCTATCTGGTCAAGGCCGCCATTTTCGGAGATCCGGTGGGCGGTTTCCCCACCCTCATCGTGGTGATTCTTTTCTTGGGCGGCGTGCAGTTGCTGAGCATCGGCATCATCGGAGAGTATGTCGGGCGCATCTTCATCGAATCGAAACACCGACCCGTTTATTACATAAATAGTTACAAGTCACATATCTCCACACAAAATAATGCTCCCCGCCATGAAATCCGACCCGGTGAATAAAACATCTGTTTTTGACAGCCCGTGGTTCGGACTGGTGTGGTTGGGAATTTCCCTTTTGGTATGCCTGTTGTTTGCCTGGTCGGTTTCTCCCCTCTATGTGAATGAGGGCGGGGACAGCGCCGTTTTTAAGATTATCGGACAAGGCATCCTGGATGGAAAACTCCCTTATCGGGATTTGTTCGACCATAAAGGCCCCGTTATCTTCTATCTGAATGCCTGTGGGCTTGGATTGGCAGGTGGAAAAGTCGGGCTCTTTGTGTTGAATGTGCTCTTTCTCACCGCTACCCTCATCCTTGTCTATCGTATTGCGCGCCTGTTCTCCTCCGCGAAAAGATCCTTTGGGATTTCTCTGTTTTCGTTGCTGTATTGGGCTATTTTTTCGGAAGGTGGAAATCTGACGGAGGGTTATGCGCTTCCTGCTGTCGCACTATCGTTATACTTGGTTCTGCTCCTCTGTCAAAACCCGCAGAAAACCTTTGCGGGCTATTTTGTCGGCTTGTGTTTCGCATGGATGCTCCTGCTTAGGATGAATGACGCGGTGATGTTGCCCGGCGGCCTCTTCGCGGGCTTTTTCCTCTACGGTCTGATTCAAAAACGTTACCGACAAGTCCTTTTGGCAACGCTTTGGTTTCTGGCAGGTACCGTCACGTTGATTCTGCCGTTCGTCCTCTATTTCGCCGCACAAAACGCCCTTGCGGATTTCTGGTACGGAAATTTCACCTTCAACTATCTGTATTCCAAGAAGAACTCGCACGCCCTTATCAATTACGGCAACCTTTTCTTGAGTCTATTTTTGGTGCTTTCCTGTGTTTTGGCGGTGGGAAAGAAGAAAGAAAACCGTTGGCTGTATTTCGTTTTCGTTCCCGTGGCCATCCTGTCTTTCTTCCTGTTGGGCAAACGGCTCTACGCACATTATTTTCTCGCTTTCTTGCCTTTCCTTGTCTTGTGTATAAGCCTGGTGCGCAATAAATACTATTTAGTGACGATATTTTGCGTGGTGCTGGGAGGTTTCGGCGGGGCGATGAATTATTATCTGCGCTATTTTCGCCGCGATTGCAAGGCCGCCGAGGTCTACGCACAGGCCGGACGTCTGTTCGATAAGATTCCCGAAAGCGAAAAAAGCGACATTTGGTGTTATAATGTGATCCCCAGTTTGGGTGTTTTCCCTCATCATGCCTTGGTACCTTGCAACCGTATTTTCTATTTTCGGCACTTGCGGTTCGACCATCTCGCCCAAACCGAAGGCATACAGTCGCATCGGCCGAATTGGGTTCTTGTAGACAGAAATTCATCCTATCGGGACAATTTTGACTATATCGAAAGAAACTACAATCTGGTCTGCCAGACCGACTCTGCGGTCTGCCGGCTTGAACTGTATCGGTGGAGCGGCACCGAACCTTAAATTTCGTTATCTTTGATGTTTGCTTACCCTACTCACTTTTTTAACCGCTAAAACCATAACGATCATATGGCAAATTTTTTGAGCAAATTGTTCGGCA
>CAZEOJ010000130.1:0-3935 GCA_964513825.1 uncultured Bacteroidaceae bacterium | reverse complement strand
GAGCAAAACCGCGGGATGCCCCGCACTTTACAGCACGGAGAACGACCGTTTGGCCATAAAAGCCCCGTGCGGTGGACAGGCTAAACGGAAATTCATTCTACGTCGACGACGGTCAAAGGATGGGTGTAGACGAGGTGGGCGTGGGGCGTGGGGTAGCCCATGCGTTGGAGCAGGGCGAGGTAGCCGCGCACTTGCGCGCGGTGCGCTTCGCGCTCCTCCCCTGTCTTGTAATCAATCACAACAGCTTGATTGTCTTTGAGAAGAAGCCTATCGGGAATATGGAGGCGACCCGCGTCGGCGATAGGACTTTCGGTCTTTACAATCCAATCCTGACGAGGGTCGAAATAGTCTTGGAGGCGGGGATGCGTGACAATCTGCCGCAGGGTCCGCAGGGCTTCATCGCGGCGGGGGGCGAAGCGGGGGTATTGGGGCAGGGTGCGGCGCAGGGCACGGTCGAGGGTCTTTTCGGTACCGTCCTCGATAAAGGAGAGGGACCGGTGGATGAAATTGCCCCAGGCCTGTTCCTCACTCTCCACGTCGAGCTCCACACGGGCGGCGGTCATACGCTCGCGCCAAGGATGGCTCTCGAGCGTTTCGGGCTCGGCCTGCGGCACGGCGGATTGGAGCGGAGCGGCTTCCGTCCTCACCTCATCTTCCTCCCACAATTCCGCGCCATCCTCCTCACACTCCACATACTGCGGATAGGCCTCGGCAAAGGCGGCGATGGCCTGGCTGGGGTCGAACGCCCCACCCTGCACGCTTTCTTTCCTGACGTGGTTGAGCAGGTAGAGTTTCTCGCAGGGGCGCGTGGTGGCCACGTAGAGCGCGTTGAGATTGTCGAGGTCGATGCGTTGCCTTTCGTTGGCGATCTGGCCTTTGAGGGGTGTGTTTTTGAGATTCTTGGCCGCGTAGCGCACCAAGGCCGCGGGCAGGGAAACGGCAGGGGGCAGCAGCGTGTCGTCCACCCAAAACAACTGCTTGGCGTTGAGGCCGATATCGGTAATGTAGGGCATCACCACCACTTTGAATTCCAAGCCTTTGGACTTATGGATGCTCATCACCGTCACGCTGTCGTCCTGTCCTTGCGCCTGCAAGGCCGTCTTTTCGGCATAGTCTTCGTACCACTGCACCAAATCGGCCACGCGGCTGAAACGGTTTTTCTGCACTTGGTCGAAAAAGGCCAGCAGGTATTGGTCGGCGGCTTGATCCATGTGCCAAAAACGTACCACGGCCTGCAAGGTATCGTAGAGGTCGGCCTGCAAGGGGGCGGCGGCGATAAGGCCGTGGACCGCATCGAGGGCGTCCGTGCCGCCGCCCCCACCCCACAGCCCCAGCCGCACGGCCAGCTCGTAGACTTCCGCGCGGTAGTAGCTGTGGCGCGTGTGGATATACTGCAAGCTGGCTATCAAGAGTTTGATGCCTTCGTGCGCGGAGAGTTTGAGCGAGTCGGGCGTAGACACCTTATAGCCCGCGCCCACCAGAAAGTCGGCCACGTCGCGGCAGTCGTCGTTCTTGCGGCACAGCACGGCCACGTCGCCGGCGGGGTGCTTGGAAAGCACGTCCAGGAGCATCCTTTGATAGAATTCGCGCGCGCCGTCCTTGTCCACGTTCCGCACCTGGCAGATGCGCACCGCCTGGGGGTCGTCGTCGGGATAGGCGTCGGTCTGGTCGCGGTAGTACTGCGCGTGGTCGGCGTAGATCTCCCGCACGCGGTTGTCTTGGTCGGCGTCGGGGCGGGTGAACCCGAAGGCGGAGGTTATAAAGGTATAAAAGCGGTTATTGAACGCTATTATACCTTTATAAGACCTCCAGTTGCTCTCCAACTTCCTCACCTCCACCCGCAGCTCGGGATCCGGATTCGTGCCGGCGCAGAGGTCCACGAACTGCTCCATATCGGCCGCACGGAAACGATAGAGCGACTGTTTGGCGTCGCCCACCACGAGGCAGCCGTAGCCCTGCGCGAGATTGTTCACCACCAGCGGTTTGAGGTTCTTCCATTGCAGACGCGAGGTGTCCTGGAACTCGTCGATGAAGATATGGCGGTAGCGGGTGCCGCAGCGTTCAAAGATAAAGTCGTTGCCTTCTTCGCGCAGGGCCTTGTCTATCTTGCGGTTGAATTCGGACAGGGGGATGTCGGAGGTCTTTTCCTCTATCTCGTGCAGAATCTCGCGGGCCTGCCGCAGCAGCGCCAGCGCGTAGACCGAGCCTTGCACTTCGCGCACGATGAAATACGAGGCGTAGTCGGGGCGGCAGAGGGCCAGGTAGCATTCTTCGAGTCCGGTGGCGGCGGGCGAATCTTTTTTGAGGATGCCTTTGGCCACGCTCTTGCATACCGACGCGCCGGGGGCGGCGAATTTCTCGAGGTTGGGGCTGTCGAGGGTGAACCAGGCGTACACGCCGCGTTTGCCTTCGTGAAAGTCTTTTTCGGTGAGGGCGTGGGTCTGCAACAGGGTCTTGGCGCGGGTGAGGGCGGTGGCGGCTTCTTCCTCCACCTGCTTGCAGAAGGTTTCCATGCTGTCTATCGCCCGGCGGAAATCGGCGTCGGTGAGGGCGGAGAGTTTTTCCACGCCGGCCTGGCTGTTCTCCTGAAAGAGCATCTTCACCACTTCTTCGATGCGGTCGGCGATGCGCAGGCTTTTTTGGCTTTGTTCTCTCTGCGCCAAAAAGTTATGTAGGTTGCGGGTAAGGTCTTCGTGGCCTTCGCGTCCGAAGCGGTCGAGCAGCAGGGCGGTGATGTCCTGCGCCAGCAGGTCTTCTTCTATCTGGGGGGTGTAGTTGCGGGGCAGGCCGAGTTCGAAGGCAAAGGGTTTGATGATGTTCTGCACGAAGCTGTCGATGGTCTTTATCGAGAATTCGTGGTAGTGGTGGAGAATCTGCGCGAGTTTGTCGGGGGCTTCCTGCGCCAGGGCCTCGATAATCTTGCGCTTCATGTCGCTTGTGGCGGCGTTGGTGAAGGTGATGGCCAGGATGTTGCGGGCTTCGGTGCCGGGTTGCAGCAGTTGGCGGAGGTAGGCTTGGGTGAGGGTGTAGGTCTTTCCGCTTCCCGCACTGGCTTTGTATAGCGTAAGGTTCATGCTCCTATCGTTGGGACAAATTTACTATTTATTATTTACTTTTTAGGGTATAAGGTATAGAGTAGAGGGTATAGAGGGGGCGGTGGGCAACGAACGACACGTTTGGCCTTGCTCTGCGTCTTTTTAACAATTTTTAACAAAATTTAACAAACATTAACATTTTCATATTGTTATAGCGACTATCTTTGTCCCGACAAAACACACAAGCCTGTTGGTAAGGTTCAGCAGAGTTGTATAGTTATATAACATTTTATACCTTTGTAACGTGATTAGACGGATTTTGGCCTACGGGCCTCATTATTCCGACTTTATGAAAACGCTATCGGAAGAGGAGCGGATGAAAATACGTCGCGCTCTGGCCCTGTTCTCTAATCACGAGCGTATACCGGTACATTATATCCAATACATCAGGGAAGGTGTATACGAATTTCGGGTTACGCACATACACAGCGAGTTCCGCATCTTCTTCTGCTACGATGGGGAAACGCTTGTCATCCTCTTCAACGGAATAAGGAAGAAAACGCAGAAGCTGAAGAATTCCGATGTAGAGAAGGCGATAAGGCTAAAGAACGAGTATTATGAAAGCAAAAAGAAGTCGGGTGCAGCCCCACGATAAACTCTACGACGTAAGCGCGGAACTCGACCGTTTTTTAGGCGCTCCAGGGACCGAATCCCGCCGTGCGGCCGAAGATCTGGCCTGGCAGGAATATAACGCGCAGGTGTTGATGGATGCCCGCAAGAATGCCGGGCTGACGCAGATGGAACTGGCGCAACGCATCGGGGCGGACAAGGGGTATATCTCCCGTGTCGAGAGGGGCCTCACCACGCCCACCATAGCCACCTTCTACCGTATCGTGTCCG
>CAZEOJ010000129.1:0-3961 GCA_964513825.1 uncultured Bacteroidaceae bacterium | reverse complement strand
CGTTGGGCAGGGGGCGGTCGGGAAGTCGTGTTTTTGCGACATTGCGCACGTCGCGCAGCGACAAGCGTGGAGCAAAAAACGAGCTTCCACGCAGCCCCCCGCGGGGTGGAACCGGCAGACCTATGCTATCTGACGATAAGCCGTTGGCGGAGGGTGGCGGTGGGGGTGGTGAGGCGCACGATGTAGAGGCCGCTTCCCTGCACGGAGAGGACATGCTTGCCCGCGGGCTTCACCGCGCTGTACACCCGCGTGCCGGCAAGGTCGAATACCTCTATCGAGGCGCTTTCGCCCACTTCCACATAAAATTCACCCTGCGAAGGATTGGGATAAATCTTCACACCCGCCAAAGCCGCATCCTCGTTGCCCGTAACAGGATTGTCGGGGTCATCCGGGTCATCCGGGTCATCCGGGTCATCAGGATTATCCGGGTCATTCGGGTCGTCGGGGTCGTCGGGGTCGTCGGGGTCGTCGGGATTTTCGGGGGCCGTGGTCGAGAAGCGAATCGGGCTGCACCACGCACTCACCTCCGTTTCCGAGCAAATCGTGCGCAGACGCACGTAATAGACCGTGGTGGGCGTCAACCCTTCTAAGTTCACCGCCGCCGAAGAAATCGTGACAGGCGTGCTCCAATCCTGCTGATTCTTGCTGAACTGATATTGGTAGTCCGTTCCGATATAACGGTCAAACGTCACCGAAGCCGCGTTGGACGAGGTCGAAATCACCTCTAAATTCCCAGGCACCCCGCAGTCGGCCGACACCGCCGCCGTGGAAGCGCACACCCGCAGACTGTCGCGGATTTCACCGCTCTCCACATACACCACCGCCGTATCCACACCCCTTGCACCCTGTGCCGTATAGACCACATGCAACATCTGCCCCACGCTTCGGTTCATCACAAGCGCTTTATCCAAAGAAGTCTCCACAAGACGGAACGCACCACGGTCGTTGCGCCCCAGCCGCACGCTCAACGCCTCGCGCAACACCGCGCCCGTCACCCGCACCGAAGCCGTATCGCTGCCCTCCATCACGGCCGGAATCACCGCCACGCGCGGGCTCAGCCACAGGGTGGGCTCGGTGATAGGCTTGATGACATGGATATTGCCCACACCCACATTGCCCTTGTCTTTGGTTTCGTACGTCCAGCGGATATAGCGCACCGCTGTGTCGAGCGGCATCGCCTCGCTTATCACCGCACCGTCTTTGATGCCGCTTCCCGCATAGGTTTTCAGCTCCGTCCACGCGCTTGCATCGGCCGAAGCCTCCACCTTGAACACATAGTTTCCGCCTATGCTGTTGCCCTTTATATCGTAGTAAAGACTGTCGGGCCTTTCCGCCAAGGCCAACAGAAGCCCATCGCCCGAATTGTCGAATTTGAGCCGGCAAGGAGCCGCGTAGTCCGTCGGGTTCAGACCCTGCTGGCGCATCCCTTTGTCTAAGCGCACATCGCTGTATCCGCCCGTAAAATCGAAAGGCAGGGGAGCGGGCGTGAGCGTACGTATGGTAAAGGTAGCCTCCGACACCGAAGCTTCCGTCACCTTATATTCGGGATGAAAGGCCGCCGCTTTCAGCACCGCGCTTTCCTTGAGCCAGAAGGCCCCTCCGTAGAGCGTGCTTTCCTCGGTAGGCAAGGTGCCGTCCAAAGTATAGCGGATTTGGGCATCCTCCACCGAGGAGGTGAGGGTGATTTGAACCGAATCGTCGAAGGTGCCGCCGTTGGGTTTTACGGTCGGCTTGTGGTATTGCACGGGAATGGTCTTTACAAAACGCTGCGCATACAGACGCACCGAATCGCGCAACTCGCCCGAAGCGAGGTAAAGACAAGCGGAGTCTTTGTCTTGCGAGCCTTTATAGGTCAGAAAAATCCTGGCCCCGTCCGCGCTCATCACCTGCGCCGCGCCGAGCACCGAGGGCTGGAATTCGAAATCCGTGTTCGTGCAGGAAAGCGTCACATCCTGCTGCAACATCGCGCCCCGCACCACAAGGGTGTCGCGACGTGCCGCCTCCTCGTCGTCCTTATAGACGATGCGCGAGCTCTGCGCCACGCGCAGCGAAGGTATCGCGGTTTGATAGACCAGCACGCTGTCTATGTAGAAACGGCCTGTGGTATTGGCTTTCGGCTTGAAAGTGAGGGTGGTGGCCTCCGTGCCGTTCGCAAAGGAGGCTTCGTAGCGGGCGTATTCTTGGGTAAGGGTGAAATCGCGCGTGGCGCCCTCGGCGGAGCCGGTCACGAGTTGCAGGTTCTTTCCCTCGGAGGCGCTGTGGCTCTTGGCGAAGAACACCACGGTATATTCGCCGTTATGCAGGCTCAGGTCGAGGGCGGGGGAGGTGAGGGTTCCGTTACTGTTCTTGCTGCCCGCTTTCACCGCACCGTTGTAGGTAAAGAGATTGCTGCCCGTCCAGCCCGTGTTGTCGGCCTTGCCGTTGAGCGAAGAAAGGCTTGTGGTGCCTTCGCCCGTGCAGCCGTTGAAACTTTCGGCCAGCAGCACGGTCTTGGCGGGCACGGATTCTATCATCACCACGCTCTTGTTGAGGATGTCGCCTCCGTCCGAAAAAATCAGGGTGTCTTCGTAGATGCCGAAGTCGAGGGGGGCGGTGGTGAGGGTGAGCGTGAAACCTGTGGCGGCTTCGGCCTCGGCCTTGCTTATCGAGGCGGGTGATACTTGGAGCACCGCCACGCCGTTGTTGCTGCTGCTTTCGGCCTTCACGCTCACCGAAAGGTTGCCGCTGAGGTTGCCGGCCGAAAACGTGAGGGTTTCATGCAGAGGCTCACGGCCCTCCACGGTATAGAACACTTCCCTTACAGGGCTTACATAAGGGGTCGCGGGGGCTTCTATCTCGAATTCCTCGCCCTGCACGGCCTCACTGTAAGTATTTCCGCCGCATTGGGAGCGCACGCTCCACGTATAGGTGCCGGGCATAAGGTTTTCAAGTATGATGCCGCTTGCGTCGGTGGTGGTTTCTTCGTGTTCGATGCCGTCCGTACTGCATGTATAGTTCACCACATATTTCAGAGGTTCCCCTTCCTCGGGCGCAGACCAGAACAACATGGCCGTATTATCCTCCGTAAGAGGCTCATCCTCCACGATAGGTGCGTTGCAGACCACCTCTTTCATATAAAGTTGCACCGCCAAGTAGGAGTTGTCGCTGTTGCTGTAATAGGCGAAGCGCGAATTGGAAGTGGAATATCTGATTTTTCTGCCAGAGAGGGACGGGTTTGTGAGGGCAGTTTCGGTGGCAGAGGCCGAAATCGTCCATATGGCACGGTTGGTGTTTACCCCTGTATTTAAATCGTTTCCTGAGGCCGATACATAAAGATAGCCGTTCTTGTCCAAATCCACATTGTGGAGATACCAGCCGCTGGCGGCCTGCTCCAACGTAATGACGCTCACATCTTCCGCGCCCATTGATATGGAATAGGGGGAGGTGCTTTGGTCGATGGTCACGTTCACGGCATCCCGATACTTACTGTTGGACGCACCGGTTTTCATAGCTTTGCTTTCGCTTTCGCACACGAGGATGCACTCCGCTCCGTCAAACAATACGTCTGCCGAAGTTACACGGACATACTTCTGCGCGGCGGCGCTCCCTCCGAAGAACGTCAGCAGAAAGACCGCCGGCGCAACCAAGGCCGGCTTGATGCAAGCGTTTATAAATCTTTTCATGACATGAAAAAATTAGTCGGTTTTCAACCTGAGTTATATTCTTTCCAAAAGTACACTTTTTCTCCACAACATTCATATAGAAAATTTTCTCACCCCGACTTGTGTGCGCCCCCTTTTTTTAGGGGCGACCCATTATCTTAAAATTTTTAACACAAACCGCGTTATTTTTAACATTTATTAACAATTACGTACGGATAAAGGGTGTATCTTCGCAGGTTTCCAATACGTACCGATGAAACACCGTGATAAACCTATCCGTATCAAGCTTTCTCCGGCGCAGAAGGATGCTATCTATGCCC
>CAZEOJ010000128.1:0-4128 GCA_964513825.1 uncultured Bacteroidaceae bacterium | reverse complement strand
AATAACATGTTGACACCAAAAAGATTTCTATGAGCCAATAAAAAGAAGTCCCATATGCTCCACGAACAAAAAAAAGCGGCTGAAAAGCCGCTTTTTTTGTTATTCCCCTATTCTCACGCATTCACATCCCCCTACTCCTCCTTCAACTGCACCGCGAGCAAGGCGATGAGCACGGCCAAGACAGCCACGCAGACAAAGACCCAGCGCAGGCCTATCCACTCGGCCAGATAGCCGATAAGCGGAGGGCTGACGGCAAAACCCGTGAAACCGATCGTGGAGACGGCGTTTATGGCGCGGCCCGGAACCACACCCGGATGACGTCCGATAGCCCCGTAGCACACCGGCACCACCGACGATACGCCCGCCCCCACCAGGGCCGCGCCCACCGTAACCCACAAAAGACTATGGCACAGCACCATTAATAAGAAACCCGATGCCGCGAGAATACCGCTCCACCGCATCACCGTCGCCGCACCGAAACGGTTGACGATGAAATCGGCAAAAAAACGGCAAGTGGCCATAGCGAGCATACAGGCCGTGTAGCCGAAACGGATACGGGTATCGTCGAAAAAGAGATATTCCTTGTAGTAGACCGCACTCCAATCATACATCACCCCCTCGCAGAGCATACTGCCCAACGCGATGAAACCCATGAGATAGACAAAGCCGTCCATCCCCTTGAAGATGTTGAAGGTGGGCTTTTCTTCGCGCTCCGTGCGGGATACCACGTCCTGACGCAAGGTATAGCGATGCAGAAGAATCACCACCAAAAGACCGAAAGCGAGGATGCCGAGGTAGTGATAGAACGGCACGATGCGATGCGCCGCCATGAGCGAGCCCACGATGCCGGCGGCGAATCCCGCCAGGCTCCAAAGCCCGTGAAAGGTGGCCATGATGCTGCGCCCATACATCTTCTCCACGCCCACCGCCTGCGTGTTGACCGACAGATTGTGCAGGTTGGCCACGATGCCCAAAAAGAAAAGCACGGCGGCGAAAATCCATACCCCGCCGGCGGTGTTTCCTCGGGCGGAGAGGATAAAAGGAATGAAGCCCAACAGACAGAGCGTGAAAGGATAAAGACATGCGGCGCAGAGCAACATGCGGCGGCTGGTGAAGCGTTCCACCAGATAGCCCGCCAACGGCACACACAGCAGCTGCCCCAACGGAAACGCCCACAGCAAGGTGCCCAACTGCCCCTCGCTCAAAGCAAAGAACGCCTTGAAGTCGGGAATCCGCGCCGCCCAACTGGCAAACGTGAATCCCTGCAAAAAGAAGAAAACGCCGATCGCGATACGGTAATACCGCTTGGGGGCAGTGAGTTGTTGTTCCATTTACATTTCCTCCATCGTAAAAAGAGCGGTCTCTACCTTGTATTTATCGAGAACAAGCGTTTTTACATGCTCCACTTTTTCCATAAAATCCTTGTGGCTGTAATTGCCTCTTTGACGTTTCACTTCCGCCACAAGAGCCTTTTTGCCGTCTGTGCGGATGCCCACGATGTCTATCTCGCAGGCCTCTTTGCCCGCCTTGCGCTCCCACCAGGAACCTATTTCCCTGAATCCGCCCTCCTCTGCAAGCTTCTGCCGGAAGTAGCGCTCCAATATAAACCCCGAATACGTAGGGTATTGCGCTTTGATGAGAGCCGCCAAATCCGAGTGATTATCCAATTCTATCATCGGACGGTTGCGTTCGATAAAGCGGAACCAGAATTGCAGAAAATTATCGGTGATGCGGAACCGGACGGTGTTCTTGCTTCCCGGTTTCGAAAAAATCGGACGGTATTTGGCGATGATACCATAGACATTCTCCAACTTTTCCAGATAGCCGCCTATGGACTGCCCACCCAAGACAGACGTTATCTCGCCTTGTGTCGTGTACCCACCCGACAGGGCAAGCAAAATGGAAAAATAGGTACCGTAATCCCGTCCGAACTCGGTGATGAGCAGGTTCCGTCCCTCTTCGATAAACGGAGACATGGCGGAAGCCGTAAAACCCAACATCGCATCGGCGGTAACATATCCGTTGTCGCACAGCAGCTCGATATACTTTGGGATGCCGCCGGTAATGGAATACAGCGCCAACAGGTCTTCGGCGGTATAATCCGGATTGTAGTCGCGCAGGATTTCCTTGAGAACGGAGATTTTGAACGGTTTGAGATTGAGAATGTTGTCCGCCCGTCCGAACAAGGGCTCATGCGCATCGGTAAAGATTTTCTTCATCATCGAGAACACGCTGCCGCACAACAGAAGGTTCATGTGCGTCTGGGCACGGTAGCTGTCCCATAGGTTCTGTATATCGCTGAATAGGGAGGGATTGATGCTCTGAAATTCCTGAAACTCGTCGATGACAAGGGTGAATTTTGTGGTTTTTGCCAATTCCAAAAGATGCTTTACCACGGCGGCCACGCCGACAAGCCCGTCCGGAACATAAGCATGGAGCTTCTCTCGGATTTCTTGAGTAAAGTCTTCTACCAAGACAACCTCCGTTTTCCGTCCGGTAAAGAAATAGAGCATCGGTGCGGTATTGTCTCCCAAGGCCTTCTTGATAAGGCTCGTCTTGCCGATACGCCGCCGCCCCGTAACGACGGTCATTCTTGAGTTTCGGGTAAAAGACAACTCCCTTATCCGCTGTAACTCTGCAATCTCAGCCTCTCTGTTGTAGAATTTCATTCTGTTAAAATATTTGCAACCGTGGTTGATTCAACCACGGTTGCAAATATAAGCATTGATTTTCAAGGGAGCAAATACAAGAGGCGGAACTATAAACAATAATCGAAATTCAATGAAATCTATACCCAAATGCATTATATCCGCACTATCGTGGCGGGCATATCTTGGTATTTCGGCATACACTCTCCCACGCTAGCGTTGATATAGGTAGGGTCACAAACAACATAGTTGCCGTCTTCCAAGGAAAAATAACTTCCTGTCGGCATGGATTCGGTAAACTTTACGGCTGTAGCCAAATGCTCCGGATACTCTAACAAAACGACATCCAATTCTACTAATTCCCGCACCAGAATGGCAAACAGGATGGAGCGGTCTTCACAATCACTATATGGATAAAAAAACGTTTCATCACCGAATAAGGGACGTTCGTAGCCGAATTGGTCACCGTCGGTTTTATATTCAAATGCAGTCTGCACAAAGTCCAACAGAACCGAGACGGCTTCTTTTTGGCTCTTACCTTCAATCTGCCTCCGCAATACCAGATAGAGAGCCTCTTTTATCTCATCGCTCAAAGACGCGGAAACATAATGTTGCCATTCGCTACTCAATGGATAATGATTGTAAAAATCCGTCAGGTTTCGGTTTGTTGCAAGTTTTACTTGCAATGCAGGATATTTATGAGAGGTGAAGGTACGGGATGAAGCCGGACGATACACCAAAGCCGGAGTAACCGTTTGCCGTAAAGATGGCGTCTTCTCGTTTGGGAAAGCGTAATCGAACATATAGTAGCCGCCTTTCGTAGCAGTGGTATCCACAATATATAACTTGTCACCGCCATTTCGGATGAAACGACAACGGTAGACCTGCCCCGAAAAGGGAACCAAAAGCTTCAACTTTTTCTCCACCCGAGCCAGACGCACTTTGTAGCCCGATTGTGTGAGTAGATACATCTGCAACAGCACCGCCTCCGAACAAGGTTTTCCCCAAAAGGATTCTGTAAGTGTCCGCAAAAAATCGATGTAGCCCCAATCACTTAGGGATAAATCATCCCGCAATGCCAAGCAATCCAACAAAGTCAAATCCATTTGATCTGTACTCAACTTTCGCCAAACGTCAGCCACCGACTTCTCATCAACATCCGACAGGCTGAAACGCTGGGAACTTTCGAGCCGTACCTTGCAAGGGGTATTGTAGAAGCGAAAGGAAAAAGTGTTGGAAGGGCGGGGCTTGGGTTCCACGATAGGAACAGGAGGGGTTGGCTGCGGCAAAAGCGGTGTCATTGGAGTGATATCGGCAATAGGCAGGCGTTCTACCCGTATAGGCGAGTTATCTTCGGGGTCTTTGATTACCGGTACGGGCGGTTCGGGAGTAGACGGAACAGGAATGGCAGGTTGGGTCTCGACTGCCTTCCACTTGCGTTGCATAAAGTCGGCGAAATCCGCATTGGCCTTATCGCGGA
>CAZEOJ010000127.1:0-4156 GCA_964513825.1 uncultured Bacteroidaceae bacterium | reverse complement strand
TGTAAATTATATCCAAAATGTAAGGATATAAAAAACTAAGGATGTGGGGCTTGCGACGGCGGCGTACACGCCACAATCACGCGCCTGCTACTTCATAAAGACAAAATAAACGGCCAGAATCAGGCAGACAAAAGCCGCCAGGTGGTTCCAATGAAAGGACTCGCCTTTGAACGCCACCACGGTAAAAATGGTAAAGATGATCAACGTGATGACTTCCTGTATCACTTTCAACTGCATCAGACTGAACGGCCCGCCGTTCTCGCGGAAACCTATCCGGTTGGCCGGCACCTGAAAGCAATATTCCAATAAGGCGATTCCCCACGAAAGCAAAATGACCCCGATCAGCGGCCAGTTCGTGGTCACCTTCATTTCCTGCAACTTAAGATGCCCGTACCAGGCAAACGTCATAAAGATGTTCGACACCACGAGCAACAATATCGTCCAAATAGCTTTCATTCTCTATGCTTTTTATCCTTTCCCGTTATCGTTTCAGTATACGCTGCACCATACGGAAACCTCTACTATAACGCTCCAGACAGGTATACGTAAACTGTGTCGCACCAAAACTTAAATTGAAATTCGCAATCGCATCAATATCAGACCCTTCAAAATCAAAAGCAATCCCTCGCGAAGATGCGATTTCAATGCCCTTCCACATCAGCAGGCTTCCCGCTCCCAAATCCTTTTCCGTCTTGCGATAGCCGGATGCGATGATGTAGCAAGCCTCCTTGTCATACACAAACAGACCGCAGGCCATGATACGGTTTTCGGCGTCGGCCAAAGCCACCAACTCCCCTGCTCCCTGTTCTTTCACAGCAAGATACAAACGTTTCAGGCTTTCGAAAGGAAACGGTACGGCCATATTCTGACGGGCGTAGGTTTCCTTCTGCAACTCCATATGCATCTCTATCGTAGGTGCCTCCACACGATGCAGATGCTTCATTCCGTTTTTTATCCGGCGCCTCCTCGATGTCGACACCCTCGCCCAGACCGCCTCCAAATCGCTTGTATCCACAATGCGTTGCGTCGCCTTGCGCCGGCAGGAAATGCCCAGCGAATGGCACAAAGCCTCTTCCTCTCCGTTCAGTTCAAAGCCTATATTTACGCAGAGCATCGCTTTAGAAGGAATTTGCCGCAATAAGTCCTTAAGATATTTACGTTCACAGAACCAAGGCCCTGTATGTTGGGTCAGCACCGGAGCCGCATAGACCCGGCACAGCCCTTTGAACCGTTTGCGCCGCGCCAAAGGCCAGAAGCCCGCCAATTTCCCCTCATCCTCCACCCGCAGAAGCCTCATATCCCTTTCCGGGCAAAGCGCCTGCCACCACCACGGCTGCAGGAACAAACCGCCGATAGAGGGAAACTGTCCGTATGTAGAATGTAAAATATCCATATTCAGAATTATAAAGTTTCTCTCAAGCAATCCTCAAATACCTTTATAAAACTCTCGGCCTGCCGCTCGCGCGAAAACCGCCGCTCGATGTCGGGGTCTACGGGTATCTCCGTATAGCCGTTTTCCCTCCAAAGCGCATATTGTTCTTCGATAAACACCTCTATTTCTTTTGCCTGTCGCGCCGCCAACCCGCCATGATAGCGGTTCACCATCTCTTCGAGATAGCTCTCGTCGCTGCGCACCAGCAACAAAGGCTTGCCCACCGCCAACGATTCGAAAATCTTGGTGGTCATGATGCCTTTCGGGCCGTTCTCGCCCGCCTTGTTGGCCAACTGCAACAATATCGAACTGCGGTTGAAAACCCCGGGGATTTCGGCCGCCGGCACAAAGCCCTCGTAGTGCATGAACGGCCCTACGGCATAGCGTGCGGCCTCTTTTTCCAAAATCAAACGGCTTTCCTCGTCCACATACCACTCCAGGCGGAAATGCTCCGGCTCAATGACACCTCTTTCGGCCAAGGCCGCCACCGCCTCGAAAAGCAAGGACGGGTCGCGCATCTCCAAGCCGAGGATACGCCCGGCAAAAGAAATCCGGAACGCCCCGTCCTTCACCTTCTGAGGAAAGAATAATTCAGGGTCGTATCCATTGTATATGAGATGCGTATTCGGGTTTATATGATGTAAGAATTCAATATGCCACGGGGATACGCTCACCACGGCATCCGCCCGTTTCAACATACGGTTCCGCTGCCGGATACGCCGTTGGGTAAAGATTTTATCCACCACAAAACCAAGGCTTTTTCCGATATGCAACTTACGGTTCAGATACGATTTGTCGGGAAACTGCTCCGCGATGTCGCGCAAATCGGCCACAAAGGGCACCTTGAAGCGTTTGGCGAGCCTGTAGGCCGCATAAAGGGGAAAGGTCTTATAAGTACTGCAAAGCACAATATCGTAGCCCCTCGCTTCGGGGTCTTTCTCTATCTCGCGTATCAGACGGCGGTCCTTGTAGTGGCAGAGCTGGTCTTTGAGCATCACCGCCCCCCACTCCCACTTGCTCTTCCAGCCCTCTCTATTTTTGTAGAAATCAACGTATTTCACGCTATTCGCATAGCCGCACAGAGCCTCGAAACGGCTGTCGGGCACATATTCGCACAATACGTCTACCGTCACACCCTTGAGCGAGAGGTATTTGCAGAGATAACCCATGCGCGGGCCGAAAGCGGGGGGAAAATTGTCGCAGACTATCAACACTTTCATACGCGCGACCCATTAAGATAACCTACAAAGATAATCAAGAAGATACCTATACACATCCCGCAACCACGGGACGGGATTGACCGGATAGGCGCTTTGCACGAAAGAGGTGTTGTGCCACAGCAGACACACTTCGCCCCCGTGCCGGCGGACGGTCTGAAAGAGCGATGTACAGTATTCTATGGCCTTTTCCTCGTCCAGCGCCATATAACGCGGGTCGGCGAGCGTGGCATCCATGACGGTGAGCGGGTGCAGCACCAACCGGCTCAGACGGCCTGTAGCCGGGTTTATCCATACCACAGGGCGTGTGGTGGCCAGACGGAAACCTGCCACATCGGCATAGCCCATCGTAAAATCGTCGGTGATGCCGATATTTTCCAGACTTGCCAGATGAGAGGGTTCGCAGGAGCGCAGGAAGTGGTTACGGAAAAAGAAGACCCGCTTTCCTACGGCCTGGTCCACTTCCCGTTTTTCGGAGAGCGCCGCCCGCTTCGCACCGGAAGAATAACTGCCATGTAATCCGAATGAAACATTTTGATTGGCAAGAAATTCAATCAATCTACTTAAACCTTTGCTTTTGAGTCTGTAGACGGGTTTATCGTAGGGCGATTCGCCGCCGCCTTTCAGGAAATAGACCGTCTGAACGGGGAAAGCGGCCTTCTCCCGACAGGCGCGGTCGAGTTCGGCCATACGGGGAAAGGTATAGTAAGGGTCGTCCTCCCGCTTCTGCCGCCAAAGCCGCCAGGCCGTCCTCCAACTCGTGCCCTGCGACACCTCCCGGCAGAAAGCGCGCAGGCTCTGACCGAAGTAAGGCGCGTCCACATCGTGGGTCAGCCACACCTTGGCGATTTTTTCGGGCAGGGGCGGCAACTCAATTCCTGCGACCCGAAGCCAACGCTGCACCAGAAGCGTATATTCGTCCAAAATAGGCCTGTCTATCAAGCCGTTCTTGAACAAAAGGGATTCCCGTCCCGGAAAGCGGCCGTGAATGTCGCGCACCTGCGGCCGGCAGATTTCCTCGTAGCGGCTCAGAAAAAAGAAAGCCGTAGCCACCAGGTCGGCATAAACCACCACCGTATTCCCCTCCTTTTCCACGCGGTTCTCGCCGTAGAGGAAAGGGACGCCCTCGATTTCGGGCAACCCGCCCACCGGCAGGGACGCTTCGGTGCCGTAGGTGTCCGCTTCGAAGAAACCCGAGGGGACAAACACCAGATCGTAGCGCGGAAACAGCTCTCTGTCTGCCGTATAGCCTATACGGAACCGTTTGAAGACATTTTCGTCCTCATAGCCCGTAAGGAATTGCAGGATAAAATTTTTGGTCTTTTCGTGCAGTTGCATAACTTGCAAAGGTATGAAAAATCGTTATTTTTACGCTTTGAAACAACGGATTTGCAAAAACAAGAAAAATATATGAATATTAAGGAAGTTGCAACGGCACAGGATAAAAAGGCCTGGCATAAGTTCCAGCGGGATTTCTATCGGAACGACCCCAATTTCTCGGCGCCGT
>CAZEOJ010000126.1:0-4181 GCA_964513825.1 uncultured Bacteroidaceae bacterium | reverse complement strand
AAGTTTACTATTTATTATTTACTAATTAGGGTAGAGGGTATAAGGTATAGAGGGGGGCGGTGGGGGAGTGGCGAAGCATCTTGGAGCAAAACCTTATTGCCAACCCAACCGTTTTGAGATCTGGTTTAGTACTTCGTCCACAGTGTCAAATTCCTTTAGCCATGTAGGAATATCCTTGTTAATCCAAGATAATGTCTGCAAAATCTCTTTATGTATTTTATCAATATAGGTGCGGCTCCAACAGATAGGTTCATTATGGAACACCCTGTTCCTGAAAGTTCGAAAATTGTTCAGCGGGGCAGAAATGTTTTTTCTTTTTCGCTGTTCTTTTGGCATATAGGGAAAAGCACGTCGCAAATCATGCCATAACACCTTTTCATATTGGCTGTTCATCAAGGATACCCAAAAGCCAAAAGTGAGTTCGGCCACTATTTTAGGTGCCGTAACGATTTCGCCTCGATTGCTGATGTGTCGTTGCGCCTCGGTTATATAGTAATTCAAACCGTTTAAACCGGGCGTGGAGTGAATTACACGATACCAGTCATCTTGGCCGAATTTCGTTTTCAATTCCCTGTTAAGAGAATTCCTTAACGCCACCTCGAAAACGGAAAGGCAAGCATAGAATGAACTCGACAACTCTATGTTTGATTGATAGTGTGCGATAGCCAATGCCTCATCTTGTGGATGCGCCGCATAGTAGCGCCCCATTCGCTCTGCCGAAAAAACTTTTTCAAAGAAATATTTGTTTTGCATCGTTTTTGTGTATATTTGCACCGCAGTCCCGGGTGTTCCTCTCCCAGTTTCTAGATGCTGGTGATGAATCCGGGTTTTTTTTTGCCTTGCGAAGATAATGAAATCGAATTTAATCCACACACCCCAATCTTTTTCCGCGGAGGGGTTGTTAATTTTCTGCAAAAAAAATACTTTTGCAAGTTTGCCTCCGGGGGCCTGGATTTTAGACGCAGGGCCTCGGATTGAGGACGAATTAAACCAGTATTAACACAAAATAAAAATTACCCTTATGGCATCCATCAAGGTTTTGACCGTGAACCCCGGTTCCACATCCACCAAAATCGCCGTTTTTGTGGACGAACAGAACGTTTTTCAGAAGAACATCAAACATGCGGTGGAGGAGTTGGCTCCGTTCGAGAAAATCTCCGACCAGTTCGCCTACCGTCGTGATATGATTCTGAATGTGTTGAAAGAAGAAGCCAAGATGGATATCGCCGATTTCGACTATATCGTGGGCCGCGGCGGTCTGATAAAGCCCGTGGAATCGGGTATCTACGAAGTGAACGAAGCCTTGAAGCAGGACTTGATAGCCGGCGTTTCGGGACAGCACGCCAGCAACTTGGGCGGTCTGATTGCCGCCGACCTGGCCAAGATGACGAACGGAAAGGCCAAGGCCTATATCGCCGACCCCGTGGTGGTGGACGAGCTGGACGAACTGGCGCGCCTGAGCGGTCACCCCGCTTTCCCGAAAATCTCTATCTTCCACGCCCTGAATCAGAAAGCTATCGCCCGTACCTACGCCAAGGAACACGGCAAGAAATACGAAGACCTGAACCTTATCGTGGTGCATTTGGGAGGCGGCATCAGCGTGGGCGCACACTGCAAGGGCAGGGTGGTGGATGTGGAGAACTGTCTGGACGGCAACGGGCCTTTCAGCCCCGAACGCACGGGCAGCCTGCCGGTACGTGCGTTGGTGGACGCTTGCTTCAGCGGCAAATACACGCAGGCGCAACTGCACAAGATGATTTGCGGACAAGGCGGTTTTGTGGCCTATCTGGGCACCAACGATGCCTATGAGGTGGAACAGCGTGTCAAGGCCGGCGACAAGAAGGCGGCTTTGGTGGAACAGGCCATGATCTATCAGATTGCCAAGGAAGTGGGCGGACAGGCCACGGTGCTCAAAGGCCAGGTGGACGCCATTCTGGTGACCGGCGGTATCGCCCGCGGCAAAGACTTTGTGGAAGACCTCAAAAAGCGTATCTCCTTTATCGCGCCCGTGTTCGTATATCCGGGCGAGGACGAGATGAAGGCCTTGGCGATGAACGCCTATATGCTGCACAGGGGCGAGATCGAGGCCAAGAAATATATGTAGTCTTTTATTTGAGCAGAGCATCATGATAGCCGAACAACTTTTCAAGCCCAAGTCGATTGTGGTGGTGGGGGCGTCGGACGACACCTCCAAACCCGGCGGAAAAATCGTGAAACATATTGTGGAAGGCGGGTTCGAGGGGCCGGTCTATACCGTCAACCCCAAGGCCGACACCATTCAAGGATTGCCGTGCTACCGCAACGTGCGCGATTTGCCGCAGGTGGATCTGGCGGTGATTGCCGTCGCCGCCAAGTTCGCGCCCGAGGCGGTGCAGGTGCTGACCGAGGAAAAGAACACCAAGGCAATCATCATCATTTCCGCAGGCTTCGGCGAGGAGGGACACGAAGGCAAGGTGCTGGAAGACAAGATTGTGGAATATTGCAACAAGGCGGGCGCGGCTTTGATAGGCCCCAACTGCACCGGTATGCTCACCAAGCATCACCACAGCATTTTTTCCACGCCTATTCCCGAATACGACCCGCAGGGCTGCGATTTCATCACCGGCAGCGGGGCCACGGGCGTGTTCATCCTCGAATCGGCGATACCGGCGGGCCTGCGTTTCGCCAACATCTTTGCCGTGGGCAACTCCGCGCAGCTGGGTGTGGAGGAGATTCTGGAACACCTGGACGTGACTTTCGACCCCGCGACGAGTTCGCACGTCAAACTGCTGTATATCGAGAACATCCGCAATCCGCAGAAACTGCTCAAACATGCCCGCTCGCTCATCAACAAGGGCTGCCGCATCGCGGCGGTGAAAGCCGGTTCTTCGGAAGCCGGAAGCCGCGCCGCCTCCTCGCATACGGGAGCGTTGGCCTCCTCGGACGTGGCGGTGGATGCCCTTTTCCGCAAGGCGGGCATCGTGCGTTGCTATGGCCGTCAGGATTTGATGACGGTGGCTTCCATTTTCCAACTGCCCGAACTGAAAGGCAAGAACATCGCCATCATCACCCATGCCGGCGGGCCGGCGGTGATGCTTACCGACGCCCTTTCCAAAGCCGGTCTCAATATCCCCAAGATTACCTCCGAAAAGGCGCAGGCGCTCAAAGAAAAACTTTTCCCCGGTTCGTCGGTGTCCAATCCTATCGACTTTCTCGCCACGGGCACGGCCGAACACCTGGGGCTCATCATCGATGCCTGCAACAACGACTTCGATGAAATCGACGCTATGGTGGTGATTTTCGGAACGCCCGGCCTGGTGCGCATCTTCGACGTATATCGTCTGCTGGACGAAAAGATGAAGACCTCCAAAAAGCCCATTTATCCCGTGCTTCCCGCCGTGGTCACGGCCAAGGAAGAAATCGATGAATTCCTGGGCAAGAACCATGTGAATTTCGCCGATGAGGTGATTTTCGGTTCCGCGCTGGGTCGTGTTTTCTATACGCCCAAGCCCGAAGACGACCGCATCAGCCTCGACGGGGTGGATCAGGCCGCTATCCGCAGGGTGATCGAACAGAATCCCAACGGCTATCTCGCGCCCGATCAGATACAGATTCTCTTGGATGCCTGCGGTGTTCCCCGTGCGGGCGAAGCGGTGGTGAAGGCTGCCGACGAGGCCGTCCAAGCCGCCGAAAAGTTAGGCTATCCCTTGGTGATGAAGGTGGTGGGACCCGTGCATAAATCGGATGTGGGCGGCGTGGTGCTGAATGTAAAGGATGCCGCCACGGTACGTGCCGAGTTCGAGCGCATGATTCAGATAAAGGACACCACGGCCATTCTGATGCAGCCCATGCTTTCGGGTATGGAAATCTTTGCCGGCGTGAAGTACGAGCCCAAGTTCGGCCACATGATTCTGTGCGGTCTGGGCGGTATCTTCATCGAAGTGCTCAAAGATGTCAAGTCGGGGCTGGCGCCCCTTACCGCGGCCACGGCCAAGACGATGATAGAGGGCCTCAAAGGCTACAAGATGCTGCAAGGCGTGCGCGGACAGGAGGGTGTCAACATCGAGGCTTTCGCCAAGGTGGTGGAATCGCTCTCCAAACTGGTGGCGGTGGCTCCCGAAATTCAGGAAATGGATATCAACCCGCTTTTGGGCAATGCCAAAGGCGTGGTGGCGGTGGATGCCCGTATCCGCATAGAGAAA
>CAZEOJ010000125.1:0-4352 GCA_964513825.1 uncultured Bacteroidaceae bacterium | reverse complement strand
AAAACCAACGCGCGGAACATATCGCCGCGGTGGGCGAAATTCTTGAAGCGGTCGTAGCTGGCGGCGGCGGGCGAAAGAATGCAGGCATGGCCCTCGCGGGTATGCGCCTTTGCCCAAGGCACCAAAATCGCATAGTCGTCTTCCACGATATAATAAGGAGGCAAGGCGTTCCGTTCCTGCAACAGTCCATAGATGCGGCGGCCGGCCTTTCCGGTAAACGCGATGCTCTCCACCCTGCGCTCTTGCGAAAGAAAGTCCACCAACGGGCTGTAATCGATGCCGCGGTCCATCCCGCCCACAATCACACAATCCACACCTATTATATAAGGTAGGGCGGAAATGCTTTCCACGGCGGCGATGCAGGCCTGGGGAATGGTGCTGATAGAATCGTTGAAGAAATGCTTGCCCTCCACGCAGCCTATATATTCCAAGCGGTGCGGGAGCGGTTTGAAGCTTGCCACGCGCCCCACGAGTTGTGCGTAATCGGCACCCGCGGCATGGGCGGCCAACAGGGCGGCCGATAGATTGGCTTCGTTGTGGCGGCCGATAAGCGGATGCGGTTGAGGAACGGCGACAGGAAAATCCGTTTGCGAGGCGGGAGAGAAGGCCACAAACCGTTCCTTATAGTCGGGAAAGCGCTCTTCGAGGCGGGATTTTATCAGCGCATCATCGGCATTATATATAAAGGTGTCGGCGACCGCTTCTTTTCCTCTCCCCGCCAGATTGATCTTGGCATTCTGATAATCGAGAAAACTGCGGTAGTGGTCAAGGTGTTCTTCGTAGAGGTTGAGCAGCACCCCTATGTGCGGCGCGGTATGGACGTGTTCGAGTTGGTGTGCCGAAAACTCGCAGACGATGCAGCTCTTGGGGCTTATCTCGTCCAAGATGTCGAAGAACGGAATGCCGATATTGCCCGCCAGCACGCAAGGTTTTTGGGCGGAGAGGAGGTGATGCGTGAGCAGGGTGGTGGTGCTTTTTCCTTTGGTGCCCGTGATGCCGATAATCTGCTTTCCGAACGCCCGCAGGAAAATATCGGTCTGCGAACTGAGGTGCGGCAGGCGGTTCATGTCGGGAAAATCTTTGAGCGAGATGCCGGGCGTCTTCAAGATAAGTCCCATAGAGGCGGCGCGGGCGGCGAAAGTGTGGAGATAGTTCTCGCCCGTTATGTATTCCACTTCGGTGTCGTGGGCGAAAAGCGGATTGCGTTCTATGGCGGGATTGGCGTCCACCAACACGATATGTTTCTGCGGGAGCAGTTGGCGGAGCAGGCGGTACGAGCTCTCGCCCTCGCGCCCCAAACCCATAAGGGCGATGTCGCCTTTCACATCAAAAAACGGAAGCATCTTTTTGCGGAGTGCTTCGGAAAGCGGATTGTTGACAAGCCCGTCGACGGTTTGCCGTTGACGCACTTCGTCGATGCGTTGCCGCAAAGCCGCCTCGAATTCGGGCAGAAGATTGTGCCCGGAGCAGAATTCGTCAGGCAGGTCGGCGGGTTGCACGGTGCGGCTTTGCGGCAACGAGAAATAATATTCCAACAAACGGTTCTCTTGGGCAAAGGGCGCGAGTCTCTGCAAGGCCCAATTCACCTCGCTGCGCGTGCCCACGCATTCAAACGGCTTCACCTCCACCACACCGCAGAGCTGATTTAGGAAAGTTTTGAGCGAAAGATCGTCCAACAGATTTTTTCCGAAAAGACGGCTGCACTTCTTGATGCCCATAAAGGGAGCGAGGATGATGAAAGCGAAGAGGCATTTCGGACAGGCGCCGCACCACGAATCGGTTTTGCTGCCCGCGTTGCAACTTCTGAAAATGCCGTGATAGAGCGGATAGGAAGCGAACAGACGCGCGATGCCGATTTCGTTCAAAGGCCGCAGAAAACTAAAATAGTTGAAATTTCTGTCGAGATGTTTCCGCACATAGGCGCGAAAATCGTTCTCGAATTCGAGGCTCTTTGAGTATTGATGATTGGCGCCGTCAAGACTGTTTCCCACCGTGCTTTCGTTGGCGCTGTTCTCGTTGCTCAAAGCGATGTGACGGCAACCGCTCAATCCCGAAACCAAGAGCGAGGTAAAGGCGAGCATGGCCGAGAAAGGCGTGTGTCCGTTCAGAAATCCCTGTTGGTTGAGTTGCAGCAGAAGCGGGTCTATGCTTCGGTTCACCACCGCGCAGTCTTCTTCGTCGAAACCTGCCTGCAAGCAGCAGTTCCGTGTGGCACCGCGCATATTGATGACCATCGGATGAAGCGGGGTTTTTGTCTTTCCGTCTGCCAGCGTTTTCAAGATTTCCAAACTCACCACACTGTCTTTTCCTCCGCCCACCGGCACGATGATTCCGTCGTGCAACGCCACGTTCATCGCATCGCCCTCTATGCTTTTCCCATTGTCGGAACATTGAATTTCCATAAAGGAATCGAGCGAGGTCTTTATGCCGTTGAGATAGAAAAATTCTCCCAGACCTTTATAGTAAAGTTTCTTGAACCATGCTTTCTGTTCGTCGTCGAGCGAGCCGGCATCCACGCGCACGGTGGGGCTGCACGCGGCTTTCCAATAGCTGATGAGTTCGACCATGCCGCAATGAAAGACCAAGAGGTCGAGGGTCTGCGGCGCCAGTTTTTCGGGTTGATAGAACTTGCGGAACGGAATGTTCAATGTGGGAAAAAATTCATAGACTTCCTTGTCCGACGCATCTTGAAACGCAAAGGAAAATTCTATGTGCAGCCCCGTTGCATCGCATGTGTACCGATACTTCCTGTAAACGAAAACGGGAAACTGTTTCCGCAGTCTTTCGAATATTTCCTCATTTCCGGCCATTCTTCAAACGTTTCTTGAGTAAACAAAAATACGGATTTTCATACGTTTTTGAAAAAACTTTTGCAACTTTGCTATCGCGTTTTGGCTCAACCTAAAACCAAGCGCTGAACAAAAAACAAACAAGCCATGAAAAAGCTCATCCTCATTGCGGCTTTGCTGTCCGCTGTCTTGTTCTCCTCTTGCGCCAAAGACAAGAAAACGCTCATCGATTTTTCGCAGCTTCCCGTTGCGGCGCAGACTTTTCTCAACACCCATTTTTCCGATCTCACCTTGCAGAGCATCATCAAAGAGGAAGAAGGAAGAGAAGTGGAATACGAAGTGCGGTACACCGATCTCACCGAGGTGAATTTCGACAGGAACGGAGATTGGGACAAGGTGGAACGCAAAGGTATCGCCATACCCGACGCCGTTATTCCCGCCTCTATCCTTGCATACGTCAAGGAGAAATTTCCGGCGCCGGACTTCATTGTAGAAATAGACAAAGACAGGAACGGCTATGAGGTCAAACTCAACAGCGGACTGGACTTGGAATTCGACAGGGACGGAAATTTCAAACGCATCGACTAACATACCATTGTTAGTAAACTTGTGATTTTGACAACAAAACAATGGGCTTATATTTGTAAATTCGCATGTTGAAAAAAGTGTTTGCATTCTGAAAACCCGCATGGATAGTGCAGAAAGCAAGCCTTGCAAAACAAGAAGACAAGTATGCTTGTTATAGGAATTGCCGGCGGATCGGGTTCTGGAAAAACCACGGTCGTAAAGAAAATCGCCAACAAGTGTGGCGGCAAGTCGGTGACGATAATTTCGCAGGACGCCTACTACAAAGACAAGGGCGAATTGTCGGAAGAGGAAAAGCGGAAGATCAATTTCGATCATCCTTCCTCCATCGAGTTTTCTTTGCTCGTCAAGCATCTCGATATGCTCAAAAAGGGCAAGCCCATACAGATGCCTATCTATTCCTATCTCACTTGTGCCCGTGCCAAAGAAACCATTACCGTCTATCCCAACGAGGTGATTATCGTGGAGGGAATCCTGATTCTTTCCAATCCGCAGATGCGCAGCCGTATGGATATTATGGTGTTTGTGGATGCCGACAGCGACGACCGTCTGATGCGGATTATCCGCCGGGATATCCACGAGCGCGGAAGAAGTTACGACCAGGTTCTGGAACATTACGAAACGTGGGTGAAGCCCATGCACCAGCAGTTCATCGAACCCACCAAACGTTTTGCCGACATCATCGTTCCGCAGGGTGGCGCCAACGAAAAGGCGATTCAGATTCTGAGCTCGCACTTGCGTCACTATCTTACAGAAATGAAAAATACGCAAGAAACAAAACCTGTGCCACCGAAGCGTGCATCAAAGAAAAAACAAAATAATTAATTCAAAAAAGTAAAAACCATCAAAATTTTCAATCATGATGAAAGCTACTCAAACCAAGGCCGCTAAGCCGGCCGCCAAAAAGGCTACCAAGAAAGCCGCTCCCAAAGCTGCCGCCAAGAAAACCGTAGCCAAGAAAGCCGCTCCCAAGGCTGC
>CAZEOJ010000124.1:0-4397 GCA_964513825.1 uncultured Bacteroidaceae bacterium | reverse complement strand
CAGGACCTCGCCGACCATATCGGCGACAGTCTTGCCCTGGCGCGCCGGGCGGCCGAGACCGATGCCGACATCATCCTTTTCGCCGGCGTGCACTTTATGGCCGAGACCGCCAAAATCCTCAATCCCAATAAAAAAGTGCTGCTGCCCGACCTGGAGGCCGGCTGCTCGTTGGCCGATTCCTGCGACGCGGAGGAACTGGCCAAGATGAAAGCCGAATATCCCGACCATAAGGTACTCTCCTACGTAAACTGCTCGGCCGCGGTGAAATGCCTCTCCGACATCATCTGCACCTCGGGCAACGCCCTCAAGATTGTGGAGACCTTTCCCAAGGACGAGAAGATTCTCTTTGTGCCCGACAGGAATCTGGGCGGCTACATCAACCGCGTCACGGGGCGCAATATGAAGCTTTGGCCGGGAAGCTGTCAGATCCACGACATCCTCGACGCCGAAAAAGTCTTGGAACTCAAAAAGAAATATCCCGACGCGAAAATCATCGCCCACCCCGAATGCAACCCCGCCGTCTTGCAGGTTTCCGACTTCGTGGGCTCCACCGCCGCCATGCTCAAATTCATTGTCGAAGACCCCTCGCAAGAATATATCGTGGCCACCGAAACGGGCATCCTGCACCAGATGCGCAAGATCGCGCCCGCCAAAACCTTCTACGTGGCCAGCAACGAGGGCGGCTCCTGCGCCTGCAACGACTGTCCGCACATGAAGCGCAACACGGTGGAGAAACTCTACCGTTGCCTCAAAGACGAGACGCCCGAAATCACGCTCTCGGCCGAGGTCATCGCCAAGGCCCGCAAGCCTATCGAAGAAATGTTGAGGTTGAGCTGATGATGCAAGGACGCGCCTTTTTTCTGAGCGGAGTGATTTTCTTGGGTCTCCTTGTGCGGGGCCATGCGCAGACGCCTTGTCCCGGTATGGAGTTCAAGCAGTTCTTCTACGACAACGGACAGGTGTCGTCGGAGGGTTGCTGGCGCGACGGCGCCCCCGAGGGCGTGTGGAAAAACTACGACCCGCAGGGCGACCTCATCTCGGAGGGAGCGCGCGAAAACAGCCTGCTCACGGGCGTGTGGACTTTCTACCAGAACGGGCGCAAGACCTCCGAAATCCACTACGAAAACGGTCGCAAGAACGGCGGGGCGGTTTCGTATCTTCCCGGAAAAGTCATCACGAGTTTCTATCGTAACGACACCCTGCAAGGGTTGCGCACCACCGCCGACACCACGGGAAAAATATTGAAAACCACCCCGTTCAAGGACGGTTTGGAGCACGGTCTCGAAAAGCTTTACGATGCGGGCGGCGATGTGCGCCAGTTCGTGTTCTACCGCGCGGGGCTCACGGTCTTTAAGGAAAACGGCAACACCCGCGACGCGCAGGGGCGCCGGCAGGGGCGTTGGAAAGATTTTTACGCCAACGGAAACCTGCATTGGGAATGCGTCTACAAAGACGGCCTCAGGAACGGCTACTACAAGCTTTACGACAGCACGGGCAACCTCGTTTCGCTCGAAAAATACGTGGAGGACGTGTTGCAGCAGGACGCGCCCGAACTGGAAGAACTTACCATCCATACCGAATACTACGCCAACGGAAACCCCAAATTCCGCGTGGCGATGAAGAACGGCCAACCCGAGGGTCTCTGCCGGCAATACGACAGCCTGACGGGAAAGGTGGTGCGCGGCATCGTCTTTCACGACGGCAAGGTGTTGGGCAGCGAGCAGGTGGATGAGCACGGCAACAAGCGCAACGAGGAATACGAGGAACGCTATCCCGACGGCACGCTCAAGTGCGCGGGGCAGCTCTACAAAGGCAAGCGCTACGGCAAGTGGAAATTCTATTATCCCGACGGGCGCATGGAGCAGGAGGGCGAGTACCGCAACGGTCTGGCCGAGGGAACGTGGTCGTGGTATTTTCCCGACGGGGGTTTGCGGCGCGAGCAGGAATACCGTCAGGGCAGGCTCGAAGGCCTCAGCGTGGAATACGGCGACAGCGCGCAGGTGGTGGCCAAGGGCCGTTACAGCGACGATCTGGAAGACGGGCATTGGGAGTATTTCCGTCAAGGGGAGTTGACGCAGGGCGAGTACCGTTTCGGCGAGAAGGAAGGGCTCTGGAAGAGTTATTGGACGGCGGGCGGCAAGAAAAAGCTCTCGTTTCAAGGATACTATACGGGCGGCGTGCCCGACGGCCGACATCAGTATTTCGACGAGGAAGGGAACTTGACGCAGGAGGGATATTTCCGTCAGGGGAAACGGGTGGGCACCTGGATCAAATACGACAGGACGGGACAGCCCGTGATGCGTATCCGCTACGACAACCGCGAGGAGGAGACCCGCTACAACGGCCGCCGTACCGTGAGCCGCGAACAGGAAAAGGCTTTTCGGGAAGAGAATGTGAGATTAGCCGAATGAACCGTGCGGATGAAGGGACTCGAACCCTTACGTCTCGCGACACCAGATCCTAAGTCTGGCACGTCTACCAATTCCGCCACACCCGCGTGGAAACGAAAGGAGTGCAAAAGTAGGAAAAAAATAAAATTTCGTAACTTTGTATCAACCTCTAAAATCTATTCTTATGAGCACGAAAGAAGTAAAGAAAGCAAAAAAACTGCAAGGTTCCCAAACCGAGAAGAACCTTCTCCAGTCGTTTGCCGGCGAGTCGCAGGCGCGCAACCGTTACACTTTCTTTGCCAAACAAGCCAAGAAGGACGGTTTTGAGCAGATAGCCGCCATTTTTGAAGAAACGGCCAGACAGGAGGAAGAACACGCCAAACTGTTCTTCAAGGAATTGAAGGGCGGTATGGTGGAAATCAAGGCTTCCTTTCCCGCCGGTCAGATCTTAGACACCCAGGCCAATCTGGAGGCCGCCGCCGATGGCGAGAACGAAGAATGGACGGATCTCTACGCCCGTTTCGCCAAAGTGGCCAAGAAAGAGGGTTTCCCCGAAATCGCCAACCTCTTTACCCATGTGGCGAGCGTGGAAAAGGAACACGAAATCCGCTATCGGCAACTGTTGGAAAACGTAAAGGCCGGCACGGTGTTCAAAAGACCGAAGAAGGTGTTCTGGTATTGCCGCAACTGCGGTTATGTGCACTACGGTACCGCCGCGCCCAAGCTCTGCCCGTCGTGCAAGCATCCGCAGGCCTATTTCCAACTGCAAGTAAGAGAATATTAAACCACCGTCCCGCCCCATGAAGAACAAATCCCCGCTCATCCTCATCGGCATCCTCTTTTTCATTTTCGGTTTCGTGACGTGGCTCAACTCCACCCTCGTGCCGTTTTTGAGGATGTCCTGCGAACTGACGCATTTTGAGTCGTATCTGGTCACGTTCGCCTTTTATATCGCCTATGTGATTTTCGCCCTTCCCTCCGGCAGAATCATCAGCCGGGTGGGTTATTCCCGCTCCATGACGATAGGATTGAGCGTGATGGCGTTGGGCGCGGTGTTCTTTGTCCCCGCCGCCTATACGCGGTTCTATCTGTTCTTCCTGATAGGCCTGTTCCTGATGGGGGCGGGCCTGACCCTTCTGCAGACGGCGGCCAATCCCTATGCCGCCGTTCTCGGTTCCCCCGAGACGGCGGCCCGCCGCATCAGCCTCATGGGCATCTGCAATAAATTCGCGGGCGTGCTGGCTCCGCTCATTCTGGGCAGCATCGTGTTGGGCGACACCGGATACATCACCTCCCAGCTCGATACCCTGGCGGCGGGAGACCCCCTGCGGGATGCCCTGCTCGATGAACTTTCGCGCAGATGTATCGTGCCTTATTGCTTCATCATCCTCTTTCTGTTCGTTCTGGCGGGCTTCGTGCATTTCTCGCCCCTGCCCGACATCCCGCTTTCCGAAGAATCCGGCTCCCGGTCGCGCATCGCGAGCCCGCGTTTCTGGTTCGGCGTCATCGCCTTGTTCTTCTATGTGGGCGTGGAGGTCATAGGTATGGACAGCCTTATCGGCTATGCGATGAGCCACGGCATGGAGGCTTCTTCGGCCAAGATTTTTCCCGCCCTGTCGATGGTGGCCTTCATTCTCGGCTATCTTATCGGCATCCTCGGCATCCCCCGTTTTTTCAGTCAGAAAACCGCCCTTATCCTTTCGGCCTCGGCGAGTATGGTGGTGATGGCGGCGGCCATCCTCACGCCCGGCATCGCCTCGGTCTACGTGATGGTGTTCCTGGGTCTGACGCACGCTATGGTCTGGCCGGCCGTGTGGGGCCTGGCCCTCGAGGGGCTCGGCAAGCAGATCTCCACAGGTTCTTCGCTGTTGGTGATGGCGGTGGTGGGCGGCGCCCTGTTGCCGCTGTTGTTCGGTCTGCTGATAGACCGCGTGGGCCATCAGTCGGCCTACTGGATGACCCTGCCCTGCTATGCCGTGATTCTGCTCTATGCGGTGACGGTGAAAA
>CAZEOJ010000123.1:0-4402 GCA_964513825.1 uncultured Bacteroidaceae bacterium | reverse complement strand
CGTAAGGCGGGTTTGGACACCCGCGTCCGCTCCTGATTTTTTCGTATCTTCGCGCTTGTTAAGCACGTTAAAATCAAGCCTCCATGAACGGCGTTAAAATCATTGAAATCAAAAAGAGCGTATTCGAGAGCAACGACAAGGATGCCGATGCCCTCCGGCAAGAGCTCAAAGGCAAAGGCGTGTTCCTGCTCAACCTGATGTCCTCGCCCGGAAGCGGCAAGACCTCCACGCTCATCCGCACCCTCAACCTGATTAAGAACCGCCTGCGGGTAGCCGTCATGGAAGCCGATATAGACAGCGATGTGGACGCCCGCAAAATCAAGGAAGCCACCGGCGTGGAATCCATACAGCTCCATACCGGCGGCATGTGCCATTTGGATGCGGAGATGACCCGTCAAGGCCTGGACGGGCTCGATTTGAACGACCTGGATCTGGCCATTCTCGAAAACGTAGGCAATCTGGTGTGTCCCGCCGAATTCGATACCGGAAGCTGCCGGAACGCCATGATTCTGTCCGTTCCCGAAGGCGACGACAAGCCTTTGAAATACCCCCTCATGTTCTCTGTGTGCGATTTGGTGCTTATCAACAAGATAGATGTGTTACCCTATTTCGATTTCGACCTCGACAAATGCCGCAGAAACATCCTCAGCCGCAATCCTCATGCCAAGATTCTCCCTATCAGCGCCAAGACCGGCGAGGGCGTGGACGCTTTCGCGCAATGGTTGCTGGACGAAGTGAAGAACTGGAATACAAGACCCTAAACATACCGCTATGCCTGAAATGTCTAAAAAGTTTGTCCCCAAACACATGGGCGACAAGAACCCGAATCCCAAGCTGCTGAAGTTCGCACGAATGGTGACCGACCGGGTTCACGGCAAGATAAAGGGAATTACGACCGACGACCCCGAATACTGGGGATTGGCCTGTATCTTCGAAGACGAAATGGATGCCAAGACCCGCGAAAGCGCCTTGGACCTTCTGTTGGACGTTATATCGAAAAAGCCCCTGCGGGTGCGCGAACACCGCACCTATGCGCAGTTGGTGGAATGGAACCGTCAGAAGCACTACACGCAGACGGACGAGGAATTCGACGCCCTCTTGGACAAACTGGCTTTCTTAGGCATGTTGGAATATGACTACGGCGACAAATACACCGCCGACGGCCCGGTGCCGGGCGCAACCTACAAGCGGGAAGACCGGGAATACTGGGTGCCTCTTTTCGTCCCCGGTTCGGCGGAATACACCAATATGAACACCGAACTCATGGACCGGCATCCGGAACTGGCGATGTTCTTCGAACGCATGACGTTCCTGCCTCTGGAAAAAATCACGCCTATGATTCCTATGGGCGGCGCGGGCATCGGTATGCATGTGATTCCCGTGGAGAAGGCCATTTCCATGGAAAACCAGTCGGTGGACATCGAACACATTTCCTATTGGCTCAAACGCTACGAAGGCCATATCGGCGCCTCTATCTGCTCCTGCCGCTACGGACGCAAACAACTCGACGAGGGCTGCGCCGACGACTACCGCGACTGGTGCATCGCCGTGGGCGACATGGCCGACTACTGCAAGGAAACCGGCCGTGGCCGCTCCATTACCTACGACGAGGCTATGGACATCCTGCGCCGCGCCGAAGAAAACGGCTACGTACATCAGATCACCAATGTGGACGGCGAGGGCAAGATCTTTGCTATCTGCAACTGCAATGTAAAGATATGTAACGCCCTGCGTACCTCCCAACTCTTCAACACCCCCAACCTTTCGCGCAGCGCCTACGTGGCCGAAGTGGACAAGACCAATTGCGTGGCCTGCGGCCGATGCGTGGAATACTGCCCTGCCGGAGCGGTCAAATTGGGTCAGAAACTCTGCACCTCGCACGGCGAGATCGAATATCCCCGTCAGGAACTTCCCGACGCCACCAAGTGGGGCCCCGAAAAATGGGACGAAGACTACCGCGACAAGAACCGCATCAACTGCTATCCCACCGGTACGGCGCCTTGCAAGACCGCCTGCCCCGCCCATATCGGCGTGCAAGGCTATCTCAAAAAAGCGGCGGAAGGCAAGTATAAGGAAGCCTTGGAACTCATCAAGCGCGAAAATCCTTTCCCCGCCGTCTGCGGCCGTATCTGCAACCGCCGTTGCGAAGACGCCTGCACGCGCGGCACGATCGACAATCCCGTGGCTATCGACGCCGTCAAGAAATTCATCGCCGAACAAGACCTCAAAGCCGAAACGCGCTTTGTTCCCGATATCGTGGTAGCCTCCAACCGAGGCCGCTGGAAAGAGAAAATCGCCATTATCGGCGGTGGCCCCGCCGGGCTTTCCTGCGCCTACTACTTAGCCACCCTGGGCTACTATCCCACGGTTTTCGAAAAGAACGCCGAGCCGGGCGGTATGTTGCAATACGGCATTCCGTCCTACAAACTCGAAAAAGATGTCATCAAAGCCGAAATCGACATCATGCGCGAAATCGGCGTGGAAATCCGCACGGGCGTGGAAGTGGGCAAGGACATCACGATAGCCCAGCTGCGCGAACAAGGCTACAAGGGTTTCTATATCGCCGTAGGATGCCAGGGCGGACGCTTGCCGGGCATTGCGGGCGAGAACCTGCCGGGCGTCACCACGGCTATCGATTTTCTGCGCGAGGCCAACACCGGCAAACGTCCTGTCAGCGGCAAAGTCGTGGTGGTGGGCGGCGGCAACGTGGCTATCGACGCGGCGCGGGTCGCCAAACGCGGCGGAGCCTCGCAGGTAACCATGCTCTCGCTCGAAGACGAGAACACGATGCCCGCCTCGAACCAGGAAAAGGCCGAAGCCCGTCAGGACGGCGTGGATATCCGTCCCGGCTGGGGGCCCAAAGAAGTCCTGGGCAGCGACAAAGCCACCGGCATCGTGTTCAAGAAATGTCTTTCCGTATTCGACGGACAGCATCGTTTCGCTCCTCAATACGACGAAAACGAATTACTTACCTTGGAGGCCGACTTGGTGATTTTCGCTATCGGGCAGACCCTCGTGCTCCGCGACCTGCTCAAAGACAGCCATGTGGAATACGCCAAGAACGGCTATCCCACCGCCGACCGCCTCACCTACCAGACCGCCGAACCCGACATCTTCGTGGGCGGCGACTGCCTCACCGGCCCCAAGTTCGCCATCGACGCTATCGCGGCCGGCAAGGAAGCCGCGGAATCCCTGCACCGTTTCGTGCAGCACGGCCACATGACCATCGGACGCAACCGGAGAGACTTTATCGAACTGGACAAGCAGGACATCGCCGTATCGTCCTACGACAATTCCTCCCGCCAGCAAGAAGGCATCGCCCAAGCGCAAGACCCGTTCCGCGAATATCATCAGACCCTTACCGAAGAACAGGTGCGCAAGGAAACCGCACGCTGCCTGTCTTGCGGCGCCTCTATCGTGGACCCGAACCGTTGCATCGGCTGCGGCCTGTGCACCACCAAATGCGCTTTCGATGCGATTCACCTCTATCGGAAGCATCCCGAGGCCAGCAAAATGGTGACTTCTGAAAACAAATTCAGCGCCATTCTGCCCTATGCGATCAAGCGCGGCATGAAAATTCTTGTAAAAAAGAAAAAGTAATGCACGAGCTGGGCATCGTTTTCTACATCATCAAGGACGTCAAGAAGGTGGCCGAGGAAAACAAGGTCTCCCATGTGTCTTCGGTGGTGATGAACATCGGCGAGGTCTCCACCGTGATTCCGGAATACCTCACCGATTGCTGGCGCTGGGCGGCCGACAAAGAAGATGTGTTGCGCGGTTGCGAACTTAAAGTGAACACGATTCCTGCCGTGACCCATTGCAACGCCTGCGGCAAGGACTACCCCACCGTGGCCCACGGCCGCACCTGCCCGCACTGCCGGAGCGGAGACACCTGGTTGCTGCGTGGCAACGAAGTGGAGATAAAAGAAATTGAAGTAAGTTAAAAAAACTATAACCATGTGTTGTTTTTTAGTACCTCTCGTACAGGCGGCGGCCACCACCGCCTACCGTAAACGCCATGCGGAATTCATCAAGGAATCCGCGTCCGTCCAACACGAGATTCCGGCCTTGGAGAAGATGCTCTGGGGAGGCTCGGTCATGCTTATCATCGACCACATCCTCAACGGAGAACTGATGTGGCGGTTCCCGTTCTTTACGGCGCTGGAACAAGGCGGCATAGGCGTATTCCTGCATGAGCTCCTCCGCGTGGGGCTCCCGATGTCGATAGGCCTCACCCTCGTATGGGCGGTCTATGCAGTGCTCAAAACCAAATCAATCATAATTCATTAAAAACATTTCATTATGTTATTTCATGTTTATGGAGACCTGGCCATCTATAAATGGATCGCCATGTTCGCAGTCCTCATAGGACTGATTCTGCTCAACGAATTCGCCCGAAAGA
>CAZEOJ010000122.1:0-4510 GCA_964513825.1 uncultured Bacteroidaceae bacterium | reverse complement strand
GGGAGGGGGAGCCGTTCAACGCGAAGTAAAAAAGCTTCCTCGCGTTCCGCTCGGAAGGACTCTTTTCATACATAGGCTTAGACGAGCGAGCTCGTCACGCCTTTGTATAAAAAAAGCCCTGAGGCTATGCCTCAGGGCTTTTTTACTTCGCGTTGCGGAGAGACAGGGATTCGAACCCTGGGTTCCAAAAAGGAACAACGGTTTTCGAGACCGCCCCGATCGACCACTCCGGCATCTCTCCTTAATCTGTATCTCCGAAATGCAACGGGCTGGGGCGGTGGTTCGCCCTGCGGGCCCTATCGGAAACAAGGTCGCAAAGGTAGTACAAAATTCGCAAAACCTCAAATAGAGGCTCCGAGGGGTGTCGGATGCGGTGAAAAATCCGCAGTTTTCTTAAAAAAAGTTAAAATTAACATTCTTTAACTTAAAAGTTTTGCAGGGCTACGGGTGTTGCGTTTCTTTTGTTCTCGGAAATCGTCAAAACTTTTTTTTATGGGTGTTTTTGCAAATTTCGGACGGGGTGTGGTCTGTGCAGTTCTGACCTGTGCGATAGGGCTTTTGGCTTCTGCTGCGGTTTGGGTTTCGGCTGCCGAACCGCAGGATTCCACCGTCTACCGTATCGCTTTCTACAATACCGAAAACTATTTTCACCCCACCCACGACACATTGAAGAACGACTACGATTTTACGCCGACGGGCATCAAGGGGTGGGGCTCGGCCAAATTCACCGCCAAACGCAACAATCTCTTCAAGGTGGTGGCCGCCCTCGATGCCGAGGCGCCGTTGCTGGCTTTGGGGCTGGCCGAGGTGGAGAACGCGCTTGTGTTGCGCGAACTGTGCCGTGGCACGCCTTTGCGCTTCCTGAATTTCGATTTTGTGCATTTTGAGAGTCCCGATCCGCGCGGGATAGACGTGGCGCTGCTCTATCGGCGCGACCTGCTGCAAGTGGACACGGCTTTTCCGATTGCGGTGGCCGTGCCGCCCGATAGCGTTTCCCGCACGCGCGACATTCTTTATGTGCGGGCGGTGCGCGGGCAGGACACCCTTCATTTTTTTGTCAATCACTTCCCCTCCAAATACGGGGGCGTCACGGCCACCGAACACAAGCGCGCGTATGCGGCGGGGCTGCTGCGGCGTTGCATGGACGGGGTGTTGCAGCACGATAGCGCGGCGTTTGTCGTGGCTATGGGCGATCTGAACACGGGCTGCGAGGATGCGGCGCTGGCACCGCTCGACAGTCTGCCGTGGGTCAACCTTATGGCACAGCCGAGTTGGACACTCGACCGCCGGGGCGGAAAGGCGGGGGGAAGCCATAAGTTCCGCGAGACGTGGAGCACGATAGACCATATCATCGTGGGGCAGGGGAGTCTCGGAAAAATCGACCGCGGAAAGGCCTCTCTTTTCGACCGCGACTTTCTGCTGATGAAAGACGAGCGGTATTTGGGCTTCAAGCCGTTGCGCACCTTCTACGGGGCAAAATATTTAGGTGGTTACAGCGATCACCTGCCGGTGTATATCGATGTGCGCTTGCCCTGATAAATTCGTACTATTTATTCGTACATTTGTACAAATTTTCGTTATGCAGAACGCTTTTCCCGTAGAAGAAGCCTATATGCGTCGCGCCCTCTCCTTGGCCCGGGAGGGGTTGGGGACGGCTTCGCCCAATCCTATGGTGGGTTGTGTGATTGTGTGTCGGGACAGGATTATCGGCGAGGGCTTTCACCATCGTTGCGGTGAGGCTCATGCCGAGGTCAATGCCATAGACGCGGTGTTGAACGAGAACGCGGCCACGCGCGGACTGATGCGTGAGACGGGATTGGATGCCCGCGCCCTGCTTAGGGAAAGCACGTTGTATGTGACGCTCGAACCCTGCGCGCATTACGGAAAGACGCCGCCCTGCGCCGAAAAAATCGTGGAGATGAAGATTCCGCGCGTGGTGGTGTGTTGCTCCGACCCCAACCCCAAGGTGAACGGGGGCGGCATCGCCATTCTGAAAGCGGCCGGCGTGGAGGTGGTGGAGAATGTCTTGGAAAAGGAGGGGCGCGACTTAGGCCGTCGCTTTTTCCTGAATATGGAAAAGAAACGTCCCTACGTCATCCTGAAATGGGCGCAGACCGCCGACGGACTCATCACCGACAAGAAAGGCCAGCCCTATGCGATCACGGGCCCGTTGCTCCATGCGCTCAATCATGCCTACCGCGCACAGGAAGACGCCATTATGGTGGGCACCGACACGCTTCTGTCCGACAATCCCATGCTCAACGCCCGTCAATATGCGGCCGCCCGTCAGCCGTTGCGCATCAGTTTAGATTTACACGGCAGGATTTTGGATTTTCTGCGGCAGGACGCCGCCGAAGCCCCCGCCGCCCGCATACCGCTGCACTTTTTGGACGGCACACAACCGTCGTTGCTTTTTGTGCGCGAAGAGAGCGTGCAGGACTACGCACCGTGGAAACAAAACGTGGAGGTGGTGGGGGTTCCCGCCACGGTTCCGCCCCTCGAAAGGCTTTCTTTCTATCTGCACGTGTTGCAGGAAAGGCATATCGGCTCGCTGATTGTGGAGGGGGGCGCCGAATTGCTGCAATCGTTCATCACACAGAATCTTTGGGACGAGGCACGGGTGTTCTCTTCGCCCAAGACCTTGGGAAAGGGCTATGCCGCGCCGCATCTTCCCGCCGTAAAGACGGTGGAGAACCGCGAATATGCCGGCGAATGGGTGCATATCTTTAAACCTATGGACAGAAAGTAGGCGCGATGGCGAAAGGCAAGAAAGAAAATCCGTCTGCGGAGCCGGAGGTTGTGACCGATACGTTCCGCACGTTGGCCAAGCCCTCGCAAGGTCTGTATAAGGAAAAGGGAAGCAAGTTCCTCGCCTTCGCCTATCCCGTGGAAACCGAAGCGCAGGTCAAGGAGCATGTGGAGGCCTTGCGCAAGGAGTATTACGACGCGCGTCACCATTGCTACGCCTATGTTTTAGGTGCCTCGCAGGAGGTGTATCGCGCCAACGACGACGGCGAACCCTCCGGCACGGCGGGCCGGCCTATCCACGGACAGATTCTCTCCCAGCGTCTCACCGATGTGTTGGTGGTTGTGGTGCGCTATTTCGGCGGCATCAAACTGGGCGTGTCGGGTCTGCTCAACGCCTACAAGACCGCGGCCGCCGACGCCTTGATCCAGGCGCAGGTGGTGGAGAAAATCGTGACGAGGCGGCATAAGGTGCGTTTTTCTTACGAGGAAATGAACAAGGTGATGCGTATCGTCAAGGATCTGCAATTGCAGGTAGTGGGGCAGGAAGCGGGCGAAAGATGCGAATTGGAATTTGCCGTGCGTCTGGCGCAGGAGGAGAGGTGCCTCAAAAAGTTTGAGGAAGAACGTCTGGAAATAATCTAAAAGTATTCTATTTCGTGCAGGAAAAGCGCGTGGGCGGGAACGGAATTGCCCGCCTGACAACGGTCTTTGGCCTGCAGAAGCGTGTCGATGTCTTCCACGGCACGGCGGCCTGTGCCCACTTCGAGAAGCGTGCCCGTCATGGCGCGTACCATATTGCGCAGAAATCGGTTGGCGGTAAAGACAAACATCCAGCGCTCCTGTCCGGTGCGGAGGAATTCGGCTTTTTGCAGATGACAGAAATTGTGGGCGGTCTGCGTATGGAGTTTGGAAAAAGAGGTGAAATCGCGTTGGCCGCAGAGTCTTTGCGCGGCTTCCTGGATTTTCCTTGGGTCGAAAAGCGTGCGGCAATAATAGCTCGTATCGTCTAAAAAGGGATTCTTGGCGGTGTGGATATGGTAGTGATAGGTGCGCCACGTGGCGGAGAAACGGGCGTGGAAACCGCGGGGCACCTCGAAGATGTTGTGTATGGCTATGGCCTTGGGCAGTATGGCGTTGAGCTGATAGGTGAGCCGTTCCAGATGAGCCGGGCTTGCCAATGTATCGTCTTCCCAGTCGAAATGCGCAAAATACGCATCGGCGTGCACGCCCGTATCGGTGCGGCCGCAACCTACCACCTCCACGTTTTTCCGAAGCAGGGTCGCCAGCGAATTTTCGAGGGTTTCCTGCACCGAGGGAGAGGAAGGCTGCTTCTGCCAACCGCAAAAGGGCGCACCGTTATACGAAAGATAGAGGAAATAGCGGTGCATGGTTTATTTGCCGGCGTATTTCTGTCCCGCTTTCGAAATCGAGTCGCGCATCTGCGTGTCCGATTTCACGTTTTCCATACGGTAGTAGTCCATCACCCCGAGATTGCCGCTGCGGAAAGCGGCGGCAAGAGCCAAAGGCACCTCCGCCTCGGCCTCGATGACTTTGGCGCGGGCTTCCTGCGCCTTGGCCTTCATTTCCTGTTCGGAAGCCACCGCCATAGCACGTCTTTCCTCTGCCTTGGCCTGGGCGATGTTCTTGTCGGCATTGGCCTGGTCTATCTGTAACTGCGCCCCGATATTCTTTCCCACATCGATATCGGCGATGTCGATAGAGAGGATTTCGTAGGCCGTGCCCGAATCCAGGCCTTTTTCCA
>CAZEOJ010000121.1:0-4621 GCA_964513825.1 uncultured Bacteroidaceae bacterium | reverse complement strand
CGCCGCAAAAGAAAAAGGCATCCCCTCACAAGAACGAGGCACCTTTACCAACTTCATGTCCCCCCGCTGACACTTTTCAGAAAAGCCTCCCTCCTCGATGGGTTTTAAGGTAAAGTAAATTTCCCGTACATTTGTACCTATTGATTTAAATGAACCTTATGCCCTACTTCACCCACCTGCACCTGCATACCCGCTATTCGGTTCTGGACGGCGCCTCCAAGATCTCCGACCTCATGAAGAAGGCCAAGGCTTTCGGCATGGACGCTATGGCCATTACCGACCACGGCAACATGTATGGGGTGATGGAGTTTGTCACCGAGGCCAAGAAAGCGGGAATCAAACCTATCGTGGGGTGCGAGGTGTATGTGGCGCCCAAAAGCCGTTTTGAAAAAGTAGGGGGCGAAGGCAAGAACAGCTATCACCTCATCCTCTTGGCCAAAAACCTTACAGGTTACCACAACTTGGTGAAGCTCTGCTCGTTCAGTCAACGCAAGGAAGCGTTTTACTACAAGCCCCGCATCGACCACGAACTGCTGGAGCAATATCACGAGGGGTTGATCTGCTGCTCGGCCTGTCTGGGAGGCGAGGTGCCGCAGGCCATCATGGGCGGCGAAGACAACTGGCTCAACGAGACCGTCGAATTCTATCACAACCTCTTCGGCGAGGACTATTATTTGGAGATGCAGATGCACGGACACCCGCAGCAGATAGAGGTGAACAAGCGTCTGGCCGAACTTGCCGCCGAACGCAACATCAAGTGCATCGCCACCAACGACGTGCATTTTGTGGAGGCCGAACACTACGAGGCGCACAAGGTGCTCATCTGTCTCAACACGGGGCATAAGCTCAACGAAGAGACCAAAATGGTGTATACGGGGCAGGAATATTTCAAGAGCGGGGACGAAATGGCCGCCCTCTTTCCCGAGCATCCCGAATATCTGGAAAACACGCGCGAAATCACCGAAAAGGTGGAGGTTTACGAACTCACGCACGAAATCCTGCTGCCCAAATTCACGCTTCCCGAGCCTTTCACTTCCGAAATGGAATACCTGCGCCACCTCACCTACGAGGGCGCGAAGAAACGCTACGGCGAGGATTTTGAACAAGACGCGAACATCAAGGAACGCATCGATTTTGAGCTCGATACCATTGAGCGCATGGGCTTTCCCGGCTACTTCCTCATCGTGTGGGATTTTATCCGCAAAGCGCGGGAAATGGGCGTGCTGGTAGGGCCGGGGCGTGGGTCGGCCGCAGGGTCGGCCATCGCCTACTGCATCGGCATCACCAATGTAGACCCTATCAAATACGACTTGCTTTTTGAGCGTTTCCTCAATCCCGGACGTATCTCCATGCCCGATATCGATGTGGATTTTGATGATATAGGACGGGAACGGGTGATTGAATACGTCAAGGACAAATACGGTTCGGAACGGGTCTCCCAGATCATCACCTACGGCACTATGGCCGCCAAATCGTCTATCAAGGACGCGGCGCGGGTGCTCGACCTGCCGTTGCCCGAATCGAACCGCCTGGCGGGGCTGGTTCCCGACACGCCCAACATTTCGTTGGAAAAGGCGTTCAAGGAAGTGCCCCAGTTGCAGGAGGAAATGGAGAAAAACCCCAACGAACTGGTGCGCAAGACCCTCAAATACGCCCGCGAACTGGAGGGCTGCATCCGCAGTGTGGGCGTACATGCCTGCGGTATGATCATCGCTCCCGAAGACTTGGTGGAATATGTGCCTACGGGCGTTTCCAAGGATTCCGAAATGCCTGTGACCCAATACGAAGGCACGTATGTGGAATCGGTGGGACTGCTCAAAATGGACTTCTTGGGGCTCAAAACCCTCACCATCATCAAGGATGCCTTGGACAACATCCGCCTGCGCCACGGCGTGGACATCGACATCGACCATATCCCTCTGGACGACGCGGCCACCTACGACCTCTTCGGACGGGGCGAGACCAACGGTATCTTCCAGTTTGAATCGGACGGCATGAAAAAATACATGCGCGACCTCAAACCCAACCGTTTGGAGGACATCATCGCCATGAACGCCCTCTACCGCCCGGGCCCCATGAAATACATCCCCCAATTCATCGACCGTAAGTTCGGGCGCGAAAAAATCGCCTACGATATTCCCGACATGGAGGAATATCTCAAAGATACCTACGGCATCACGGTCTATCAGGAGCAGGTGATGTTGCTCTCGCAGAAGTTGGCCGATTTCAGCAAGTCGGATGCCGATACGCTCCGCAAGGCTATGGGTAAGAAGAAGTTGGATGTGTTGGCCAAGATGAAGACCCACTTTATGGAGGGTTGCGAGAAACACCGGCATCCCGCCGAGGTGTGCGAAAAAATCTGGACCGACTGGGAGGATTTCGCCTCGTATGCGTTCAACAAGTCGCACGCCACCTGCTATGCGTGGGTGGCCTATCAGACGGCCTACCTCAAAGCGCACTACCCTGCCGAATTCATGGCTTCGGTGCTGACGAACAACCTCAGCGACATCACCAAGATCTCTTTCTATATGGAGGAGTGCCGCCGCATGAAAATCAACATCCTCGGCCCCGACGTCAACGAAAGTTTCACCGGTTTTACGGTGAACAAGGACGGTGCCATCCGTTTCGGTCTGAGCGGCATCAAGAACGTGGGTACGGCGGTGGTGGACCTTTTGGTGAAGGAACGCAACGAGAACGGTCCGTATAAGGATGTGATGAACTTTGTGCAACGCAGCGACTTGCGCGCCTTGAACCGCCGTTGTATGGAATCGTTGGTGAAGGCGGGCGGTTTCGACAGTCTGGGGGGCATCACCCGCGCGGCTTTCTTCGACAGGCAGAAGACCGACGGTCCCGACTTCATCGACAAGCTCCTGCAATACGCCGCCCAGTATCAGCGCAATAAAAATTCTTCCCAAACCGATTTGTTCGGCGAGGCTCAAAGCGAAGATGTGGCCGAAATCGATATTCCCGACACCACACCGTGGTCGGCTATCGAACAGCTCAACAACGAGAAAGAGGTGGTGGGCATGTTTATCTCGGGACATCCCCTGCAAACCTATCAGCTTGAATTGGATACTTTTGCGAATACCAACCTCGGGGTTCTGTCGCATCAGGAGAATTGGGAGAGGCTCAAGAACCGCAAACTGGAATTCGGCGCGGTGGTGACCTCCGCCCGCGAGTTGATGACCAAGACCGGCAAGCCTTACGGACGTTTCATGCTGGAGGATTTCAACGAGTCCTTCGAACTGGTGCTCTTCGGCGAGGACCACATGCGTTTCAAGGATCTGCTCCGCCCGCAGACGTTCGTGTTCATCTCCGTCGAGATGCGTTACAAGTGGGGGCGCGAACAGAACGGCCTGGAACTGGGCGTGACGAATGTGACGCTTCTTAATGAGTTGATGGACAAGCGGACCAAGATAGTGAACATAGATTTCGATTTGTCCGACCTCTCCCCTGCCTTCACCGCAAGAATCGGCGCGCTCTGCAAGGAATACCAGCTCACCGACAAGGTGTCGCAGAAAGGGGCGGCGGTGAATTTCCACGTCCGCGACCCCAAGAGCTCCCTGCAACTGAACATGCCGCTCAACAAGCACGTCCGCGCCTCGGAATTCATTCCCGCCCTGCGCGATTCGGGCCTGGCGCTCGAAATAAAATTAGGCTGACGGAATAGTTGAAAACATTATCTTTGCAATTCATCGGGCAAAGCCCGCAAAAACCGTAAAAACACCCTTATGGCACCCAGAAAAGGCTTTTTCGCCGACATAGCCGATGCCCTCAACAAAGAACATTGGCGCGCGTTCGGCAACGAATTCATAGACTCTTTCCGCGGCGAGAAGTGGCGCAAAGAAATCCTTTCCTATCTTTTGGTCATCCTCGGCAGCGTGCTGTTTGCCGTAGGCGATGTGATGTTTTCCAATCCTTACCGTCTGGCTCCCGGCGGCACCTACGGAATCTCCAATGTGTTGAACTCCGTCTGGCCGTGGAGAATCAGCCTCTATGCGGCCTGCATGGATATTCCCCTGCTCCTGATAGGAACCTTGATTCTGGGCCCCCGTTTCGGGGTCAAGACCATACTTTCCACCTTTGTGATTCTGGGCAGCGTATGGGCGATTGAAAGCACGTGGGGCTACAATCCCGTCATCCACAACGGTATCTTGACCGAAGCCGACATCGCCGCCCTTCCCGAAGCGGTGAAAGGACTGATGGTGTATCCTGTTCAGGAAGGTCATCTGCCGCTTTACTTCGTTCCCGATTATTTTCTCAACACGATAGTGACCGGTTTGATTTACGGGCTTGCCATCGGTTTGATTTTCAAAGCGGGAGCCACTTCCGGCGGCAGCGACATCATTTCGATGATCATCAACAAATACACCCGTATTCCTTTGGGAACCCTGGTCATCATCGTCGATACCTGCATCACCCTTTCCACCTTGGTGGCTTTCGGCGAATTGCGTCTGCCCATCTACTCCATTATGGTGATTGTGATCGAGGGTCAGATCATCAACTGGATAATGGCCTGGGGTGTCAAGGACAAGAAAATACAGATTGAGGAAAAAAGATAAGGCAAGGCTATGAAATACAAGCGGATTTTATTGAAACTCAGCGGAGAGTCGCTGATGGG
>CAZEOJ010000120.1:0-4658 GCA_964513825.1 uncultured Bacteroidaceae bacterium | reverse complement strand
AAAATACAAGATACGATGAGCTTTTTTTCGTACATGAAGACCGGTAATTTCTGGAAGCAGATTTTGCTGATGTTGATAATCGTGGTGGTTTTGATAGGGGCTTCCCTCTTGTCGCTCAACATCTTCACTCACCACGGGAGAGAAATCAAGGTGGCCGACATCTGCGGTTTCAAGGTGGAGCAACTGCAACCCTACACCGAAGAATTCGGCTTCCGTTTCGTGGTGCGTGATTCTATTTACCAACCCAATGTGGAGCCCGGCACCATTCTGTTGCAATCGCCGCTTCCCGGTTCGATTGTAAAGCGGAAGAGAACGTTTTATGTCGTAGTGGCCGCCACGCAGCCCGCATCCGAACAGATGCCCAACCTTATCGACCTTTCGCAGCGTCAGGCAGAGGCCTTGCTCGAAACCTACGGGCTGAAAGTGGGGCGGGTGACCTCGGTGGACTGGGTGGTGAAAGGCTCGGTGGTGCGCCAGCTCTACGGCGGTGCGGAAATCGCGCCGGGGAGTTCCATCCGCAAGGGTTCGGTGATAGATCTGGAAGTGGGCAACGGAAAAGCCAAGTGGAAAAGCCCCAAGGATACGGCCGACATGGTTTTGCAGGAAAGTGTTTCGCAAGAGGAGCTTTTTGACGAGGATTTTCAAAACGAAATGAGTGATGAAGACTAAGGTTTGCATCCATACCACGGCTTTGGTGCTGCTTTCGGTTTTGCTGGCGGGGGGTGTCCGAGCCCAAGAACAGGAACCGAGGGGAGAGAGTCTGCGTCCCTTGCAGGAAAACGCCGCCTTGCAGGGAGGGCTCGAGCGACGGGCCGTCTCTCCGAAAAAGACCTCGCGGCTCACCCTTCCATTCTTCGAAGACTTTTCGCAAGACGGACCGTACCCCTCGGCCGAGCGTTGGGCGGACCGTACCGTTTTCGTCAACAATACGTTTCCCCTCTATCCCCCCACCTATGGTGTGGCGACCTTCGACGGTCTGGATGCCGAGGGCAATATTTATCCGCAAGCCCGCGCAGGCGCTTCGTTCTGGGCGGACACCCTCACCTCGCTACCGCTCCGCTTGGACTCCGTTTTCGGAACCGAACCCCGCGCCCTCACCCCCGCCGACTCGGTATACATCAGTTTCTGGTATCAACCGGGGGGCGGTTTGGGAGCAGCCGGAGCGAACACAAGCAGAGGCACCGCCCCCACCTCGAGCGATGTCTTAAACCTCGAGTTCTTTACGCCTATCGATTCGTCGTGGTTCATCGCATGGTCGAGTCAAGGCATGGATATGGAAACCTTCTGTCCGGATTGGGATAAAGACACCGTGCCGTTGCAAGACAAACACTACTTCCGTCAAGTGATGGTTCCCATTACTTCTATCGGACACTTCCACAAGGATTTCCGATTCCGTTTCCGCAGCAGGTCCACCATCGACGCCACCGAACAGTCCATCGGCGGACAGTGGCATGTCGACTATATCTATATCGCCGCGGACAGAAGACGCGACGAGACCGGCGTTTCGGATGTGGCCTTCGCCAGTGTGAGCCCGTCTTTGCTTAAAGAATATTCGCAGGTTCCCCGTCGGCAGTTCACACCCTCCATGCTCCGTCCCGACCTCGATGTGCGCTTTGCCAATTTCGGCGAGCAACTCCTCAGTTGCCACTATCAATACGAATTGCTTGATGCCGAGGGCGAGCAGATCGCCCTGTATCCGTCCGACGAACCCCTCTCCTTTCAGCTTTATCCGTTTTTCTCTGACGGCTACCGAACCACCCCCGAAATCTCATCGGTTCCCTTGCGCTACGCTTTCGAGGAACCGCAGGAAAGCTATACCTTGCGGCATATCCTTTCGTCGGGCATCCACAACAGTTACAGCGCCGTAAACGACACCATCACCGTGCGGCAGGTTTTCGGAAACGAATTCGCCTACGACGACGGCAGCGCCGAGGCAGGCTGGGGGCTCAACTACGCCGATGGAACCTTTGCCTATGCTTTCGAACTCACGCAACCCGATACCCTTACGGCGGTGAAGATTTTTTTCAACCGCTCGTTCGGCGACGAAAACCTGGTGCCTTTCAACCTGGTGGTGTGGAGCGCGGGCACTACCGACACCGCACCCGGCGACCTCCTCTACAAGAAAGAAAACCTGAAAGTGAAAGTCGAGCCCGGCATCAACAGGTTCGTTTCCTATGCGTTGGATACGAATCTGCTTCTTCCCGCCGGAAAATTCTATATCGGCATCGAACAGCTTTCCAACACCTTCCTCAATATCGGCTTCGACAAGAATTCCGATTTGCAGGGAAAGATACTTTACTCGTATTACGACCCCATACAACACCTTTGGTCTTGGTACAAGAGCCTTTATACGGGCGCGTTGATGATGCGTCCCGCTTTCGGAGCCAAGGCCGCCGGAGATGCGTCGGCGGCCAACCGCAACCGCACGGCCTACGGACAGATTCATTTGTATCCCAATCCGGTACGAGACGGAATCCTCCATTTGGAATTGCCGGAAAACCTTTCTTCCTCCACCTCGCCTACAATACAGATTTTTGATATGCGGGGCAGGGAAGTCTATCGTGAAAGATATCAAGAAACCCTCTCGGTGCGCGCTCTCGGCACGGGTGTGTATGTCCTTCGCCTCACGCAAGGGAACCAAGTGTTGGGTTTCACCAAAATCGTAGTATTGTGAAAGCGGATGATATAGAATTGCAAGACGACGAATTGCAGGACGACGAGACCCAGGAGTTATACGAACATTTCCGTTTTGAGGCCGACCCTGGCCAGACCCCTCTCCGCTTGGATAAATTCTTGGTGGACAGGCTTTCGGGAACGGCGCGCAACCGCATTCAGAATGCCGCCAAAGCGGGCAACATCTTAGTGAACGGCAAGAGCGAGAAGCCCAACTACAAGGTAAAGCCCGGCGATGTGGTGAGCCTTGTGTTGCCCAATCCTCCCCAACATATCGACTTGGCGCCCGAAAACATTCCCCTCGACATCGTGTACGAAGACGACGAGGTGATTGTTATCAACAAGGCTCCCGGCATGGTGGTGCATCCCGGTTTCGGCAATTTCACGGGCACTTTGGTCAACGCGCTGATGTATCACCTCAAAGGCGAGAAACCGTTTTTGGTGCACCGTATCGACAAAGACACCTCGGGGCTTTTGCTGGCGGCCAAGACCGAACAGGCGCAGACTTTTCTCGCCAAGCAGTTTTTCGACCACACCACCGAGCGCAAGTATCAAGCCTTGGTGTGGGGCAATTTTGAGGAAGACGAGGGAACGGTGACGGGCAACATCGCCCGCAGCGTGCAGGACCGCAAGGTGATGGCCGTCTTTCCCGACGCGAGCAAGGGCAAACACGCCGTCACCCACTATAAGGTGGTGGAACGTTTCGGCTACGTGACCTTGATTGAATGTGTGCTCGAAACGGGGCGCACGCATCAGATCCGCTGCCACATGCGCTATATCAAGCATCCGCTTTTCAACGATGCCACCTACGGCGGCGACAAGATTCTCAAAGGCACCACGTTCACCAAATACAAACAGTTTGTGGAAAACTGTTTCGATTTTCTGCCGCGCCAGGCTCTTCATGCGGCCACGTTAGGATTCACGCATCCCGCCACAGGCAAGCGTCTGCGTTTTGAAAGCGCCTTGCCGCAGGATATGGAACAGGTGCTCGAAAAATGGCGTGTTTACAGCAGGAACCGCGAGTATCAGGCCGAACCCGAAGCCCTCACGCCCAAGGAGCAGCGCGAGAGGGAGAAACTTCTCAATTTGAAAAAATAATGGAAGACAGATTTATCGACTATCAAGGACATAAGGTGCATTACGGGATTGCGGGCGACGCCGCGCAAGGCAGACCCGTGGTGCTGTTGCATGGTTTCACCGAGGCTATTTTTGTGTGGGAGAACCTGAGCCGTCGCCTTTCGGAAAAGGGTTTTTACGTGGTGGCGATAGACCTTGCCGGACACGGGAAGACCGAGATGTTCGCGCACAGCCACACGATGGAATTGCAGGCCGGAATCGTGCAGGCGGTGATGCAGGCCGAGAAGATAGACAAGGCCGTGATGATAGGCCATTCTATGGGCGGTTACGTGGCCGCCGCATTCGCCTGTCTTTATCCGGCGCAGGTGGCGGGTGTCGGCTTCTTTCACAGTAATCCTTCGGCCGATACCGAGGCGGGACGGGAAAACCGCCTTCGCACCCTCACGCTGTTGGAGGCGGGCCATACCTCGTTCATGAATCAGTTCACCGCCGACCTTTTCGCACCCGGCACGGCACGGAACTATCCCCACGCGGTGGCGGCTCTGCAAGCTTCCTCCAAAAATATGGGCGCCGAAGCCATCGCCGCCGCCCAACGCGGCATGTTGGAGCGTCCGTCCCGCCTCGCCGTCTACGACCTTCCCGTACCCTTCCTCTTTATCATAGGCAAGCAAGACGCCAAAGCCGACGTTCCCAAACTTATGGCGCAGAGCCTCCTGCCCCAACAGTCCCACGTGCACCTGCTCCCCTGCGGCCACATGGGTATGTACGAATGTCCCACCCAAACCGAAACCCAGGTCTGCGCTTTCGCCGCCCTCTGCTTCTCCTAAAATAGCGACCCTTTTAAAGAGGAACCTATGCGAAAACGGATACCGACACTTCTTTTTCTTGTCTTTCTCTTGCCCTCGAGC
>CAZEOJ010000119.1:0-4703 GCA_964513825.1 uncultured Bacteroidaceae bacterium | reverse complement strand
CATATATGGAAACAAACAGACAACAAAAGATAAACCGGCTTCTGCAAAAAGAGTTGGGCGAGATTTTCCGTCGCGACATGCAACCCTATTTTCCGGGTGTGATGATGACGGTGACGTTTGTGCGCATCACGCCCGACCTGTCGGTGGCGAGGGTCAACCTGAGCCTTTTTCCCGATAAGGACAAGGAAGGCACCTTGAAGAAAATCAAGACGAAGACCGCCGAAATCCGCGGCTTGTTGGGCGATAAGGTGCGTCACCAGCTGCGCATCGTGCCCCGTCTGGAATTCTTTATCGACGACTCGCTCGACCGCATGGAAAGGATAGAGGAACTGTTGAAACAATGACGTTATCCTACAAAATAGCCCATCGGTATTTTCGGGCGAAAAAGAGACCCTTGGTGAGTGTCATCGGCAAGGTGGCCATGTTGAGCATCGGCATCAGCACCGCCGCTATGGTGCTTGTATTGTCGGTGATGAACGGCATGAACCGTTTTGTGGCCGAACGCTTTTGGGTCATCGATCCCGACGTGAAGATAGAGGCCGTGGAGGGCAAATTCTTCGCTCCCGACAGCCTCCTGCCCCTTGTCGCGTCCACCCCCGGCGTGGAGGCCGTCTCCCAAGTGCTTAAAGACCAGGCCATCCTTACCTACGGCGACCAGAACTGCATGATTTACCTGCAAGGCGTGGACAGCGCCTATATCCGTGTCTCCGACCTGCCCGCCCACGTCTTTTCGGGGCAATACAACCTGTCGAGCCACGAACCCACCGCCTCGGCCGAGGTGCTGATGGGCGGCGGCGTTTACGCGCAGATGCAGATACCTCCGGCCTATGCCCACGACTGCCGTCTGTACACCGTCGATGCCCGTATGCTCGACCGGCCTTTGGCCGGCGCCGCCGCCGTGACCGCCTATTCCGTCTATGCCTCCGGTCTGTTCAACGCCATTCCGGAATACGACAACCAATATGTTTTCTGCGACCTGGAATTTGCCCGCCGGGCCTTCAAGGCGCCCGACAGGGTGTCGGCGATTGAAGTGCGCCTCGACCCCGCAAGTCCGCTCAAAAAAGTGAAACAGAGCCTGCAAGAACGTGTAGGCGAGAATTTTACCGTAAAAGACCGCCTCGAACAGCAGGAGGCCATGTTCAAGAGTATGCACGCCGAAAAACTTATCGTGATGCTCGTGTTCGCTTTCATCATGCTCATCGCCACCTTTACGATGACCGCCGACCAGATGCTGCTGATGTACGAGAAACGCCTCGATATGGCCGTCCTTTCGAGCATGGGGATGCGCGAGAAACAGATTCGCCGCATCTTTTTCCTCAACGGCATGATGGTGAATGTCTGCGGCACCCTCGGCGGCCTGCTCATAGGCAGCGCCCTCACTTTCGGGCAAAAGAGGTTCGGTTGGGTCAAGCTGGGAGGAGGCGAGGGGAGTTACATCACCGACGCCTATCCCGTGGACTGGCAAATTGGAGATTTATTTGTAGTATTGCTGATAGGTTTGGCCATAGGTATGCTGGCTTCGGCGCTGCCTCTCAAACAAGTGGCAGGTTTCAGCCGCCGCCGTATCTCGGCCGAATAAAACTGACTGTTATGGAAAACACCGTAAAGCCGCACAATCTGTGCATCACCAACACGCTCACGCGCCGCAAGGAACCGTTCAAACCCCTGCACAGCCCTATGGTGGGCATGTATGTGTGCGGGCCCACGGTCTACGGCGACCCGCACTTGGGACACGCGCGTTCGGCCATCACGTTCGATATCGTTTTCCGCTATCTGCGTCATCTGGGCTATAAGGTGCGTTATGTGCGCAATATCACCGATGTGGGGCACTTGGAGCACGACGCCGATGAGGGCGAGGACAAGATCGCCAAGAAAGCCCGTCTGGAACAGTTGGAGCCTATGGAAGTGGCGCAATACTACACCAACCGCTACCACGAGTTCATGGACAGGCTGGGCGTGGCGCGTCCCTCTATCGAACCCCTTGCCTCGGGGCATATCATCGAACAGATAGAGCTGATAAAGACCATTTTGACGGAGGGTTTCGCCTACGAGGTAAACGGCTCCGTCTATTTTGACGTGGAGGCTTACAGCAAGAAGCACAACTACGGAAAACTCTCGGGGCGCGTGCTGGACGAGTTGCTCAACACCACCCGTTCCAATCTCGCCTCGCAGGACGAGAAGCGCAATACCGCCGATTTCGCGCTTTGGAAAAAGGCCAAGCCCGAACATATCATGCGGTGGCCGTCTCCGTGGGGAGAGGGTTTTCCCGGCTGGCACACCGAATGTACGGCCATGTCGCGCAAATACTTGGGTCAGCCCTTTGATATACATGGGGGTGGCATGGATTTGATGTTTCCGCACCACGAGGCCGAAATCGCGCAGTGCAACGCGGCCTACGGGCAGGAGCCCTGTCACTATTGGATTCATAACAATATGATTACCATAGACGGGCAGAAAATGGGAAAATCGTTGGGCAACTTCATCACGCTCGACGAGTTCTTTACGGGCAAGCATGAAAAACTTTCGCAGGCCTATTCGCCCATGACCATCCGTTTCTTTATCTTGCAGGCGCACTATCGCAGCACCTTGGATTTCGGAAACGAGGCCTTGCAGTCGGCCGAGAAGGGTTTGCAGCGTCTGTTGCAGATGAAGGGTGCGTTGACCCGCATCAAGCCTGCCGCGCAGACGGTTCTTTCGCCCGCGCTTGCCGACATCGAGAAGAAGTGTTACGAGGCGATGGACGACGATTTCAATACGCCTATCCTGATTTCGCATCTGTTTGAATTGGTGAAGCTTGTCAATGCCGCCGCCGACGGAAAGTCCACTTTCAGTCCCGAAGATTTGGAATTGACAAAGAAATTGTATAAATATTTTGTGGAGGATGTGCTGGGGTTGCACGACAGCGTGGCCGGTGGCGCGCAGGAGGGCGAGGATCCGTTGCAGGGCGTGATGGATATCGTGCTCGAAATCCGCGCCAAAGCCAAGGCCGAAAAGGATTGGGCCACCTCCGACCTTATCCGCGACAGGCTCAAGGCCGCCGGCATCAGCGTGATGGACGGCAAGGACGGAGCCACATGGAGTAAACAATAAATAAGCAAGTCATGATACTTTTGTATGCTTCCGCGCCGCAGGGCGGTATTCCGATGATCTGGGTCATTATGCTCGCCCTTATGGTATTGAGCTATATCGTGCAGGCAAGCCTGCAGAGCAAATTCAACCGTTACGCCAAAGTGCCCCTGCCCAACGGCATGACGGGCAAGGACGTGGCCGAGAAGATGCTCCGCGACCACGGCATCACCGATGTCCGCGTCACCTGTGTCCCGGGCCGCCTCACCGACCACTATAATCCCGCCGACCACACCGTCAACCTGAGCCGCGACGTTTACTACGGCGACAATATCTCGGCCGCCGCCGTGGCCGCCCACGAATGCGGTCACGCCGTGCAGCACGCCACCGCCTACGCATGGCTTAGGATGCGCTCGGCCTTGGTGCCCGTGGTAAGTTTCAGCAACAATATGGTGATGTGGGTGCTTCTGGCCGGCGTCCTCTTGGTGGAAACCGTGCCTGCCTTGCTTCTGTTCGGCATCTGTCTGTTCGCCCTCACCACGCTTTTCAGCTTCATCACCCTGCCTGTGGAGATCAACGCCAGCCAAAGGGCCGTGGCTTGGCTCGACCGCGCCGATATCGTGAATGCCGAAACCCGTCCTATGGCGGCAAGTGCTTTGCGCAGTGCGGCTTATACATACGTGATTGCCGCCCTCACATCGCTCGCCACGCTTCTCTACTATATTATGATTTTTATGGGGCGCAGCAGGCGATAGGCGCGTGTAAATAATTTGTATCTTCGCGCCGCGAAAAGCGCCGTAAAAGGTGCCGAGAAAGCGAAAACAAATAAAAAACAACGATATGAGCCAGATTGATTGGGCAAACCTGCCCTTCGGTTATTTCAAGACCGACTACAATGTACGCGCCTACTACAAGGACGGTAAATGGAGCGAACTGGATGTTCACCAAGACGAGATGCTGAACCTCCACATGGCTGCCACGTGCTTGCACTATGGTCAGGAAGCTTTCGAAGGCCTGAAGGCTTTCCGTGGAAAAGACGGCAAGATCCGCATGTTCCGTCCGGACGAGAACGCCAAGCGTCTTCTTCTGTCCGCCAACGGCATCCTGATGCAGCCCGTACCCACCGACCTTTTCATCGAGGCCTGCAAGAAAGTGGTCAAACTCAACGAGAAGTTCATTCCTCCCTACGGAATGGGCGCTTCTTTCTACCTGCGTCCCCTCCTGATCGGTTCGGGTGCCGAGGTAGGTGTGAAGCCCGCCAAAGAATACACTTTCGTAGTGTTCGGCGGTCCGGTAGGTCCTTACTTCAAGTCCGGTTTCAAGCCCGTGCCCATGCAGATTGTAAAGGACTACGACCGTGTGGCTCCCCTCGGAACGGGTCTTTTCAAAGTGGGCGGTAACTACGCCGCTTCCCTCAAGGCCAGCGAACGTGCGCACGAGGAGGGTTTCTCCACCGTGTTGTTCCTCGATGCCAAAGAACACAAATACATCGACGAAGCCGGTCCTGCCAACTTCTTCGCTATCAAGGGCAACAAGTACATCACGCCCGACTCCAACTCCATCCTGCGCTCCATCACCAACATGAGCTTGCAGCAGATTGCCAAGGATATGGGCTTGGAAGTGGAACGCCGCCCGAT
>CAZEOJ010000118.1:3456-4740 GCA_964513825.1 uncultured Bacteroidaceae bacterium | reverse complement strand
TTTCCGCTTCCCGCACTGGCTTTGTATAGCGTAAGGTTCATGCTCCTATCGTTGGTTCCTATCAGAAAAGGGAGAATTTGAGGCCTACCGCGTGAGAAATCTTGATGAAAGTGGAAAGCTGCATATCGGTTTCGCCCTTTTCGAGCAGGGCCACGTATTCCCGTTTCTTGCCTATTTGGTTGGCAAGTTGCTGTTGGGTGATACCGGCTGCCTTGCGGGCGTTTTTCAACACTTCGGCATAATACCAGGCCTGTGCCTTGGCATCGAAATCCTCCCGGCTTGCCGTTCCCTTGACACCATAGGTTTGCGTTATCAAATCCTGGGCGGTAGGAAGATTTTTAAGCTTCTGCATGTCGATATTCGCTCTCATGGCTATAAACTGTTTAATATCCTTTGCGCTTTGGCAATTTCTTTTTTGTAGTCTTTGGTGGATTTCTTCATAAATCCGTTCAAGAGCAGTATCTGCTCCGCTTCTATAAAGTTTTCGTGGTCGATGGCAAACAAAATAACTCTGTATTCGTTGTCCACCGAAATGCGAAGTTCATAGAAATCTGTACCGACAAGTTTCTTTACCAATTTGGCGCTTACCGTGCGAATTTCTGTAATGACAGAGAGCGCATAAAGCACTTTTTGCTGCGCGGAAGCGGGCAGGGAATGGTAAAACGCGTCGAATTCGGAACTACGGATTATATTTCTCATCGTTGCAAATGTAATAAATTTATTACATTTTTCCAAGCCGCAGGAGAAGAAAGGGCGTTATTCCGCCGTCGCGGTGGGTTCGGGGTGGAGGTGGTGGGAGGTGAGGCGGTAGCGGTGGCCGCTTTCGGGGCAGGTGGCGAGGCCGTTCTCGTCGAAATGCAAGGTGTGGCCGTACTCGCTCACCCAACCGGTCTGCCGCGCCGGATTGCCCGTCATGAGCGCGTAGTCGGGTACATCGTGCGTGACGACGGCTCCCGCCCCGATCATGGCGTAACGGCCGATGACGTGTCCGCACACGATGGTGGCGTTGGCGCCGATGGTGGCGCCTTTCTTGACAAGCGTGGGTCGGTATTGGTCTTTGCGGGGTATGGCGCTGCGGGGGTTGAGGACGTTGGTGAAGACGCAGGAGGGGCCCAGAAAAACATCGTCCTCGCAGGTCACACCCGTATAAATCGACACGTTGTTCTGCACCTTGACGTTGTTTCCCAACACCACCTCCGGGCTCACCACCACGTTCTGCCCGAGGTTGCAGTCTTTGCCGATGCGGCACCCGCGCATGATGTGGCAGAAGTGCCAGATCCTGGT
>CAZEOJ010000118.1:0-3356 GCA_964513825.1 uncultured Bacteroidaceae bacterium | reverse complement strand
TGGTGTACAACATCCGCCGCACCTATCCCTACGCGATTATGGCCCAGCGCCGTATGGAGGCCTACCACGCCCTGCGCGCGGAGGGGATGCGCAAGAAAGACGACCGCAAATATTTCAAGAACGAAGAAAAACAGATCCGCGACGATTTTCTCAAAGACCTCAAGAACCTCACCAAAAGTCAGGGCGCGATTCTGCTGAAGCTGCTGGCGCGGCAGACCGACACCGCCGCCTATTTTCTGCTCAAGGATTTCCGTGGGGCGGCCCGTGCGGGGGCCTATCAGACCGTGGCCAGGCTGTGGGGCTTCGACCTCAAGCAAGGCTACGACCCGCAGGGCGCCGACCGCGATATAGAGACCATCGTGCGGATGATAGAGAGCGGCCGCCTCGCCCCGCTGCCCGTAGCCGTCCCGCCGACGGCCCAAACACCGCCGACGGCTCCAAAACCGTCGCCAGCCAAAAAACCGAAAAAGTGAGAAAGCAGAATTTCATCGAGTATGTGTGCGACCATATAGCGGGCATAGACCTGCGCGAAACCCATCTGTGCGTGGTGCTGCCCAACATGCGTCTGCAAAGGACGCTGAGCGAGGCGCTGATGGCCCGCGCGGACGGCGGCGTGCCTTGTTTCCTGCCCACGTTCACCACCGTGAACCGTTTGGTGGAGGAGTTCTCTTTGCTTCGCGCGGGCGACCCCACCGAACTGGCGGCCCTGCTCTACGAGGCTTACCGCGAAGCCTATACGGACGGCGACGCGGACACGGAAAACCTCCGCACCGCCGACCAGTTCTGGGACTGGGCCGAAATCCTGCTCTCCGACTTCAACCAAATAGACAACCAACTGGCCCCCGCCGACGAAATCCTGCACTATGTGGCCGAGGAGAAACGCATCGCCAACTGGCATCTCAACCTCGACGAACACGTGGGGCAGTTGCAGAACCGCTATTTAGACTTCTACCGCAAGCTGCGGCCCATCTACGAAATCTTTACGCGCAAGCTCTTGGACAAAGGCCTGGCCTACACGGGCTTGGCGGGACGCGAGGCGGTGCGTCTGCTGCCCGGACTGTTGGAAAAAGGCGGGATTCCCGCCCGCAACTTCTATCTTTTCGTGGGGCTCAACGCCCTCACCAAAGCCGAAGAAAGCCTTATCAAGACGCTTGTGCAGGCCAACAAAGCCGAGGTGCTGTGGAACGCCGACGCGTATTATATGGCAAAGGATTCCCCGCAGGAGGCCGGTTTTTTCCTGCGCCGCTACCGCGAGGACAAAGACCTGAACCACCACCTGCACCCGGACGACTGGAGCGACAACCTGCGTCACTTGCCCTACCGCATCGTGGGCTGCCCTCAGAACACGGGACAGGTGCAGATGGCGGCCAAAATCCTCAAAGAAGATCCCGACGCCCGCCGCACGCTTGTGGTGCTGAACGACGAGAGCCTGTTCGCGCCGCTGATGAACGCCCTGCCCCCCGACCTCCCTTGCAACGTGAGTCTCGCGGGAAGCTTGGCGGGGAGTGCGGCGGGCAACCTGTTCGCCACGCTCGAGAAAGCCCGCGAGAACGTATGGCAGAGCGGGGGCGCGCTCAAAGGCGACTTTGCGGTGGACTTGCTCCGCAACCCGCTCTTCACCTATGCCCTCGGCCTCGACAAGACCGCGCCCAAACTTATCAAAGCCCTCTTGGACGGCCACCGCAACCGTTTCTCGAAAGACGATTTCATAGCGCTCTTTCCCGCCCACCCCTTTGCCGGACTCTGCGCCGACTTCATCTTCGAGGACGCCTCCGAAAACAGCCAGGCGGCGCCGTTTTTTTCGCGTCTGGCGCAACTTTGCGCACAGTTGCTGCAACGGTTCAGGCAGGAGGAGAAACACGGCCAGCAGAGCCTCTTTCCCGATACGGGACGGCTCTGGCGCAGTCCTTTCGAGATACAATACCTCTCGCAGTTGCAGGAGCAGTGCGAGAACCAGGCCGAAATCCTGAGCCGTTTCCCGCACGTGGCCTTCGGGGCGCTCACCTGCCGCAAGATTCTTTCGGGACTGCTGGCCGACATCGGCATCACCTATACGGGAGACCCGCATAACAGCCTCAACGTGACCGGAATGCTCGAGACGCGGGGCATGGTGTTCGACCATGTGATGATGCTCTCGATGAACGAGGGGGTGTTGCCGAGCGACAGCCAGCGCGAGAGTTTCCTCTTGCAGAGCGTCAAGCTCCACTACCACCTGCCCGACCGGCGCGAACAGACGGCTATGGAGGCGCATCATTTCTACTCGTTGTTGCAGAACTGCCGCAAGGCCACCTTGCTCTACCACGCCTCGCAGGACGCGGGCGGGGAGATGAGCCGTTTCCTGTTGCAGCTGCGCCACGAATCGCCGCGGAACGAACTGCCCGCCCCGGCCTATCCTTTTGTGCTGGCGCACCCGCGCTACGCTTCGCCGCCGCCTTTTGTGGTGGAGAAGACCGAGCCGGTGTTGCAGGAGCTCCGGCATTGGCTGCGCACGCACGCGCTCTCGTATTCGTCTCTCTACGAATACGCTTCCTGCCCCATGCGTTTCTACCGCAACCGTATCGCGGGCATAGACGAGCCGCCGGTGATAAGCGACGAGATGGACGTGGCCACCAAGGGGAGTGTGTTCCATTCGGTGATGGAGATGTTTTTTAAAGAGCGGATAAATTGTATTATTACAACAGACGACGTGGAAGAATTGCTGCGTCGCAAGGAAGCGTTGGTGAAACAGGCCCTGGCGCGCGATTTTGCGGGGGGCGAGTACCGCTGGGGCGTGAACCGTCTGGCGTGGCAGGAGATTTTGATTTGGGTGGACCGCTATGCGGCTTTGTTGGGCGAGGAGGTGCGCGGGGGCGAACTGCGGGTGTTGGCGTGCGAGAATCGTTTTTCGTATACCTTGCCGGACGGGGTGGAGGGGGTGCCGGTGCGCCTGACGGGTTTTGCGGACCGTATCGATGTCTACACGCCTTACGGGGGGCCTTCCGTGCTGCGTATCGTGGACTACAAGACGGGGCGTCTGCGCAGGCTTGTGTTGGAGGGGAGTGTGGGTGAGAGCGGGGATTTCTTGCGCAGTGACGAGGGCAAGCAGGCTTTTCAGCTGTTGATGTATCTCTATCTTTTTGAGAAGGACAGGCCGCAGGGGGCGCGGGGGGTGGATTTCGGCGAGGTGAAGGCTTGTATCTGTGCGTTGGGGAAGGTGGCGGCGTTGGAGGGTGTGGGGGGGGATGTGGTGAGTGGGGTGGAGGGCTTGGTGCGGGATTGGCTCGCCGACATGCTCAACCCCGCCGTGCCCATCGCCTGCACCTCCAACGCCGCCACCTGCGAATACTGCCCCTACTCCCCCTTCTGCCACCCCACCC